>NZ_JAERWM010000007.1:0-109003 GCF_016918125.1 Aeromicrobium sp. YIM 150415
CCCCCCGCCCCCCCCCCCCGCCCCCCCCCCCCCCCCCCCGCCCCCCCCCCCCCCCCCCCCCCCCCCCCCCCCCCCCCCCCCCCCCCCCCCCCCCCCCCCCCCCCCCCCCCACCACTCGGGGGCGGCATCGCACCACTCGCGAGCGGGATCAGACCCGGACGGAGGCGGCATCGAGCCGGATCACGCGGTCGATCCGGTCCAGCACCTCGGGCGCATGCGAGATCACGATCACGCTGCGGTCCGGCGCGAGGGCCAGCAGGTCGTCCAGCAGCGCCCGCGCGGTCGGAGCATCGAGATGCTCGGTCGGCTCGTCGAGCACGACGATCCGGTGATCGCCCAGCAGCAGTCTCGCCAACGCCAACCGCTGACGCTCCCCACCGGACAGTCTGCTGCCGTGCTCCCCCACCGGTGTGTCGAGGCCGCGCGGGAGCGAGCGCACGAATTCGCCGAGCCCCGCCCGGTCGAGGGCCGTCATCGCGGACTCGTCCCCGGCCTCGGGATCGGCGATCCGTAGATTCTCACGGATCGTGGTGTCGAAGATGATCTCGTCCTGACCCAGATACCCGATCCGGCCGCGGACATCGTCCGATCCGAGCTCACGGACATCGACGTCGCCCAGCTGGATACTCCCGGCGCGGGGCTCGATGAGGCGCAGCAGCGTGTACGCGAGGGTCGACTTGCCGATACCGCTCGGTCCGGTGATCGCGACGATCTCGCCCTCGTTGACGTCGAGGTCGATGCCGTCGACCAGGGTGCTCTCCCAGCCCACCGCGAGTCCCCGCAGGCGCAGCGACCAAGCGGACGGAAGGGCTGTGGACTGGTCGGGCTCCGCGATCGGGGCGGGGAGAGCAGTGAGGGCGGCGATGCGGGTGTCGGCGTCGTCGACAGCGGGACGGTGACGTTCGGCATCACCCCATGCCTCGAGCGGCTCGGACAGCGCGATCGGCGCGAGGACGAGGACTCCCACGACCACGACGGAGGCACCGGCCGACCAAGCGGCGACGAGTGCGACGGCGGCGCCAGTCACCGCGAGCACGATGGCGGAGGCGAGACCCACCGCGCCGGCCCCACGCCGTTGCGCACCGGCGAGCTCGGTCACCGACCGGCCCGTCTCCGCGCGGAATCGGTCACCGGCGCCGAAGGCCACGAGATCCGGGCCGGCGAGCACGATCTGCGACACATCGGCCGCCAGCCGCCCCCGGGCCGCGGCCGCCCGCCGCCCGTCGCGTCGAGCGGCGATGCGGGCGACCGTGGACCTGATCGCCACCGCGCTCACCACGACCCCACCTGCGACCACCAGGCCGGAGCGCAGGTCGAGGGCGGCGACCACGCCGATGACGACCACGGAGGCGAGCAACCCGGTCCACCAGGGCAGCCCGACTCTCAGCAGCCGATCCTGACGGGTCTGGACATCGCTGACCACGCGGCTCACTACATCGCCACGCCGCTGCCCGGTCAGCCCCGCCGGAGCGATCCGGTTCAGCTGGCGGTAGACCTCCACTCGGTCCGTCGTCGCATCGCGGAGGGCGACATCGTGGGTCATCAGCCGTTCGACATAACGGAACACGGCACGAGCGATGCCGAAGGCGCGGACGGAGACGATCGCCACCATGAGGTAGAGGACCGGAGGCTGCTGGGCGGCACGGACGATGAGCCACGCGGCAGCCAGCAGCAGCCCGATCGCCGAGAGCTGGGCGAGCACCCCCATGAGGACACCCAGCCCGAGCCGGCCCGCGCGCCCGGTCATGCGGCCACCGCCTCGGCCGGGGTGATGGTGACGACGCGATCGGCGGCCGCGATGGTCTCGGGACGATGGGCGACCGCGAGCACCGTGGCACCCAGGCCGCGGATCGCGGCAATCAGGGCCGCCTCGTGGGCGGCATCCAGGCCCGCCGTCGGCTCATCCAGGAGCACCAGCCACGCACCGGTCTCACGCACTCGCAGCAGAGCACGGGCCACCGCGAGGCGGCGGCGCTCCCCCGCCGACAGATCGGCCGCATCCTCTCGGACGGGACGATCGACGGCCAGAGGCAGCCCCGCGTCCGCCAAGGCTCGCTCAACCGCGGTGCGTGCGGCGCCAGGACAGCCGAGCGCGATGTTCTCGCCGATCGTGCCCTCGATCAGTCCCGGCACCTGCGGGACCCACGCGATCTGCTCGCGCCACGCGGCGATGTCGAGCTCGGCGAGATCGATACCGCCGACGCGGACCGCGCCCGCCTTCGGCTCGATCATGCCGAGCAGCACCGCCAGCAGCGTCGACTTGCCACCGCCGGAGGGACCGGTGACGGCGACGAACTCGCCCGGATGGATCGCGAGCCGGTCGAGGAAGAGCGATGGCCGCCCCCGATCGCCGTAGTCGACCTCCAGGTCCTCGACGATCACGGCTGAAGCCTCCTGCTGCGGGGGCCTCTCACCTCGATGCCGCTCGTGATCGAGCAGCTCGAGGATCTCGACGGTGGCCTCGGCGCCCTCGGTGGAGTCGTGGAACAGCGTACCGACCCGCCGGACCGGCAGATAGGCCTCTGGGGCCAGGAGCAGCACCAGCATCGCCGGACCGAGCTCCATATCGCCCTCGACGACCCGCAGGCCCACGCTCACCGCGACGAGCGCGACCGAGATCGTGGAGAACAGCTCCAGCACCAGCGACGAGAGGAAGGCCAGGCGCAGCGCCCGCATCGACTCGGCGCGATGCTTGTCCCCCACCTCGCGAAGGCCCCTCTCCTGCGGGCGGCCGAAGATCTTGAGCACGACGAGTCCGTCCAGCACGTCCGCGAAGTGCCGCCCCAGCCGTTCCATCGCGACCCATCGGCGCTGGACCTTGTCCCGCGTGAGCAGACCGACCAGCGCCATGAACACGCCGATCAACGGCAACGTCAGGATGATGATGGCAGCAGACAGTAGATCGACCCAGGCGATGACCGCGATCACCGCGGCGGGAACGATCGCAGCCAGTGCCAGCTGCGGCAGGAAACGGCCGATATAACCATCGAAGGCATCCATGCCAGGACCGAGCAGCGCGATCACCCGCGAGCTCTCGGGGCGCGGCCCCAGCCGACGGGGATCGAGCAGGTCGTCGACGACCTCCGCCCGCAACTCGGCCTTCACACGCACCGATGCGCGCTCGGCCACCACCGAGTGGAGCCAGGCCACCACAGCGCGCAGGACGAAGGCGGACACGATGCCGAGCGGCAGCGCCACGACGGCCTGACCGTCGAAGCGTCGCGCCACGACCTCGGCCACCATCCAGGCGACCACGATGACGAGCACCGCGGTGGCGGTGCCGAGGACCACACTCCACGCCAGGTGCCGGCGGACCGTCGCGGACCGCCGCACCAGGCGTGGATCGAGCGGCCTAGTGGGCATCGGCGGGCATGTTCTCGGTGCTGATGCGCTTACGGAAGACCCAGTACGACCAGATCTGGTAGCCGATGACGATCGGCAGGAAGACCACTGCGGACCAGGTCATGATCTTCAGCGTGTAGGGCGTCGAGGAGGCGCCCTCGACCGTCAGCCCGTACGCCGGGTCGACCGTGGACGGCATGACCTCGGGGAACAGAGCCACGAACAGCATCGTCACGACCAGGCCGATCGCGAGGAACGTGCCGGTGAAGGCCCACCCGTCGCGCTGGGCGTACGAGGCGAGCATCGCCGCCACGAAGGCGGCGGCGCCGAGGACGCCGATCACCCACACGACCGCGTCCCCATGCGAGAGACCGGTCCACACGATGAAGGCGACGGCCAGCACGCCTGCCACGAGGCCACAGCGCTGGGCGAAGACGTGGGCGCGCTCGCGGATGTCGCCCGCGGTCTTGAGCGCCACGAACAGCGCGCCGTGAACCAGGAAGACCGACAGCGTGACCAGCCCGCCGAGCAGCGCATAGGGGTTGAGCAGGTTGAAGAATCCGCCGACATACTCCCCGCTCGCGTCGATCGGGACGCCGCGGACGATATTGGCGAAGGCGACGCCCCACAGCAGCGCCGGCACGAAGGACCCGATGATGATCATCCAGTCCCAGCGGTCCTTCCACTGCTGCTCGTCGCGGGTGCCGCGGTACTCGAAGGCGACACCCCGCACGATCAACGCGATCAAGATGAGGAACAGGGGCAGATAGAAGCCGCTGAACAGCGTCGCGTACCACTCGGGGAAGGCGGCGAACATCGCACCGCCAGCGACGATGAGCCAGACCTCGTTGCCGTCCCAGACCGGGCCGATGGTGTTGATGAGGACCCGGCGTTCCTTGTCGTTCTTGGCGAAGATGCCGACCAGCATGCCGACCCCGAAGTCGAATCCCTCGAGCACGAAGTAGCCGACGAACAAGAAGGCGATGAAGATGAACCAGAGTGTGGTGAGTTCCATGAGTCCGTCCTCGCTCAGTACGCGAACGCCAACGGGGCGTTGGGGTCGTCATCGGGTTCTTCGGCGGGCGGGTTGGCATCGGGCAGCCCCTTGCCGATGAAACGCAGGAGCAGTTTGACCTCGATCACCGCGAGGATGCCGTAGAGCAGCGTGAAGCCGATCATCGACGTCCAGACCTGCGCTGCGGATACCGACGGCGAGACGCCTGTCGCTGTCGGCATCAGTCCGAAGACGACCCACGGCTGGCGTCCCATCTCGGTGAAGATCCAGCCGAAGGAGTTGGCTGCGATCGGCAACAGCGGCAGCATGACGGCGGTGAATAGCAGCAGTTTGGTGCGCCGGGTGCCGACCTGTGGCGTACGGCCCCCGCGGATCGACCAGAGCAGCCAGGCACCGCCGATCATCGCCAGCGCACCGGCGGTGATCATCATTCGGAAGCTCCAGTAGGTGACCGGGATGTTCGGCGAGAAGTCGTCGAGTCCGGTCTCGCTGTAGGTCTCGCGGTATTCCTCGTTGAGGGAGTCGATACCGCGCACCTCCCCGTCGAACGACCCGGTGCCGAGGTAGGACAACAGGTGCGGGATCTCCAATTGGAAGATCGGCTCGCTGCCGTCGAGGGTGCCGATCGTGAGCAGGGAGAACGGCGCGGGCTGCGCATCCTCGTAGAGTCCCTCGGCAGCGGCCATCTTCATCGGCTGGACCTCGGTCATGACCTTGCCCTGGATATCGCCCGTGACGATGGTGCCGAGGCCGGCGATCAAGAGGGCGATCGCGCCGAGCTTGACGCCGCTGCGGTAGGCGCTGGCGTCCTCGCCTGGCTTGCGGACGAGCTTCCAGAAGGCGACACCGGCCACGAAGCCGCCGCCGACCATGAAGGCGGCGAACAGGGTGTGCGGCAGGGTGATGAGCACGACCTTGTTGGTGAGCACATCGGCGAAGCTCTCGAGCTCGGCGCGTCCGCGCTCGGCGTTGTAGGTGTAGCCGACCGGGTTCTGCATGAACGAGTTGGCTGCCAGGATGAAGTAGGCGCTGACCGCGGTGCCGATGGCGGCGATCCAGATGCACGCGAGGTGCAGGCTCGGCTTGAGCCGGTCCCAGCCGAAGATCCACAGGCCGAGGAAGGTCGACTCGAGGAAGAACGCGAGGAGGCCCTCGATCGCGAGGGGGGCGCCGAAGATATCGCCCACGAACCTCGAGTAGGACGACCAGTTCATGCCGAACTGGAACTCCTGCACGATGCCGGTGACGATGCCCATCGCGAAGTTGATGAGGAAGAGCTTGCCGAAGAAGCGGGTGAGCCGGAGCCACTTCTCGTCCCCGGTGCGCCGCCACGCCGTCTGCATGATGGCCACGAGGAAGGCCAGCGAGATGGTCATCGGCACGAAGAAGAAGTGGTACACCGTGGTGATACCGAATTGCCAGCGCGCGAGGTCCAGTGCCTCCATCGCCATCGTCCTTTCGCCACAGTCGACACGACCCTGTGCCGACTGGATCAGAATACGCCCGCGCGAGGGTCAAGTTCCATTTTTCACAAGGCTTTGTGACGATCTTCACAAGCGAGCCTCCGGAGCCGGTTCCGCTCCCCTTCTCGAGGGCCCCGCGAGTGGTGCGTGCGGCCGGCGGGAGCGGTGACCTACGCACCTCTCGCCCAGCAGGGCGGTGGGTTACGCACCTCTCGCGACCCACGAGGGGTGTGTAGGTCACCGCCCACGCTCGCGAGGGGTGTGTAGGTCACCGCCCACGGAACCGTCAGACGACGAGGGGTTCGAGGACGGCGCGGAGCTGCTCTGGCACCGGGGTCACCTCCCGGCCCTCCCCCGTCACGTAGACGTGCACGAAGCGACCGACCGCCGCCGGCTGCTCGTCGCCCTGGAAGAGCCCGATCTCGTAGACGACGCTGGACCGCCCGAGCCTGGTGACCGCGAGCCCCGCCTCGACCGGGAACGGGAAGCGCAGCTCGCGCAGGAACCGGCAGCCGGTCTCCGCGACGATGCCGTAGGCGTCCAGCCTGCGGATGTCGGTGCCGCTCGCCTCGATCAGGTACCCGTTCACCGCCGTGTCGAAGTACGAGTAGTACTTGACGTTGTTGACGTGCCCGTAGACATCCTCGTCCTCCCAGCGGGTGCCGATGGGACGCAGGACCGGATAGTCCGAGCGGAGCCGTTCGGTCACGATGCTTCTTCCTCGTCGTCACGCAGTCGCTGGCTGATGACGGCGGACACGCCGTCGCCGCGCATCGAGACGCCGTACAGCGCGTCGGCGACCTCCATCGTGCGCTTCTGGTGGGTGATGACGATGAGCTGGCTGTTGGCGCGTAGCTCCTCGTAGATCTCCAGCAGCCGCCCGAGGTTGGTGTCGTCGAGCGCGGCCTCGACCTCGTCGAGGATGTAGAAGGGGCTCGGCCGGGCCTTGAACAGCGACACCAGGAAGGCCACGGCCACCAGCGACCGCTCACCCCCGGACAACAACGAGAGGCGCTTGACCTTCTTGCCCGGCGGACGGGCCTCGACGTCGATGCCGGTGGTCAGCATGTTCGACGGATCGGTCAGCACGATCTTGCCCTCGCCGCCGGGGAAGAGCCGGCTGAACACGTGCGCGAACTCGCGCTCGACGTCCTCCCACGCTTCGGTGAAGACCTGCTCCACCCGCCGGTCGACCTCCTCGACGATCTCCAGCAGGTCCTGGCGGGTCTTCTTCAGGTCGTCGAGCTGTTCGGAGAGGAACTGGTGCCGCTCCTCCAGGGCGGTGAACTCCTCGAGGGCGAGTGGATTGACCTTGCCGAGCATCGCGAGCGACTTCTCGGCCGTCTTGAGCCGCTTGGCCTGCTCTTCGCGCACGAACGGCACCGGCTCGGCGCCCTCCTCCCCCAGCACCGGCACGAGCTGCTCGGGACCGTACTCGGCCACCAAGGTCTCCGGGTCGATGCCGACCTCGGAGAGCGCACGCTCATGGAGCTGCTCCAACCGCAGCACCAGCTGGGAGCGTGCCATCTCGTCGCGGTGCACGGAGTCGGTCAGCTGCTTGAGCTCGTTCTCCAGATCGCGCACGCTCGTGCGCACCTCGCGCACCTGCTGTTCACGACCGGCTCGGGCCTGCTCGATCTGCGTGCGACGCTCGGAGGCCCGACCGGCGGAGGTCTCGAGGCGTTGCAGCGCGGTGTCGATGCCCCCGAGCACGGCCGTGGCCGTCTCAGCCTCGCGTCGGCGCTGCTCGCGTCGCTGGGCAGCACGCTCCCTGGCCTCACGCTCGGCGGCAGCCGCTCGCAGCATGTTCTCGACCTGGGTCGCGAGGGCGCGGGCGCGCTCCTCTGCGGTGCGCAGCGCGAGACGGGCGTCGGTCTCACCGCGGCGGGCGGCCGACGCGGCATCGGCCAGCTCCTCCAGATGGCTGGTGTCCGGCTCATCCTCGGGTGCGGACTCGGCCTGCTCGACCCGGTCCTCCAGCTCGGCGAGTCCCGCTAAGGCCTCCTCGCGCGCGACCTTGGCCTGCTCGATCGAGGCCTCCAGCCGCTCGGCCTCCGCCGTGGAGGCGCGCGAGGCGGTGCCGAGCTCGCCGAGCTTCTCGGCGACCGCGGACATCGCGGCGTCCGACTCGTGCAGGCGGCTGAGGGCGGCGTCGACCAGGCTCTGTGCCTCCTCATGCTCGGCGACGGCCTTCTCGGTCTCGAAGCGGAGACGATCGAGGTCGGCACCGACCTGGGAGAGCTGGGTGTCCGCCTCCTCGATCGCGGCGGTCACCTCCAGCAGGCTCTGGCTCGCCGACGAGCCACCCTCGGCGAAGTGCGCGCCGAGCCGGTCGCCCTCGCCGGTGACGGCCACGACCTCCGGTACGGAGGCCACGAGTGCCCGCGCGGCGGCTAGGTCGTCGACGACCGCGACCTTGTCGAGCAGTCGCCGCAGGGCCGGTCGCAGCTCGGCCGGCGCGTCGATCAGGTCGATCGCGTACGAGGCTCCGGACGGCAGATCCGGCCAACCGCCGCCGAGGTCGGGCGCCCCGCCCAAGACGATGCCCGCGCGGCCGAGATCCTCCTCCTTGAGCCTCTCGATGGCCCCGACGGCCGCCGGGGCGCCGGACACCGCGAGCGCATCGGCGGCGGCACCGAGCGCCGCCGCGAGTGCGGCTTCGTGTCCTGGATGCACGCTGATGAGAGTGGCCACCGAACCGAGGAGGCCGTCGACCTCCTCGGGGACCGCGAGCAGAGCCCCCGCGCCGTCCTTGCGCGCGAGGCCGAGCTCCAGCGCCTCCTTGCGGGCGCGCAACGCATCCTGGCGACGCTCGGCCTCGTGCCGGCGCTGCTCGAGGGACTTGGCCGTCTCCTCGGCGGCCGCCAGTCGCTCCTCGGCGGTCTCCAGCTCCTCGTCAAGGCCGGTCTCCCCGGCGTTGAGGCCCGCGATCTGGCTCTCCAGCGTGGTGAACTCGCGCTGAGCCTGTTCGGCGCGCTCCCGCGCGGCTTGGGCAGCGGTGGTGAGCCGGCCGATCTCATCGTCCGCCGCGGCGGCACGGCTCTTGACCGTGCTCAGTTGACCATGCAGTCGGGCGAGACCCTCGCGTCGATCGGCGGCGGCCCGGAGCAGGCCCGCGATCCGTTTCTCCTCGGCGGTGTACTCCTCCTCCGCCGCGCCTCGACGCTCGATGATCTCGGCGAGCGACTGCTGAGCCTGCTCGACCGTGCGCTCCAGCTCGGCGTGCTCGTCACGGGCGCGGCGGGCGTCGGCCTCCAGCTCCTCGGGGTCGCGGCCGGGGACCCGATCGTCGTCGGCCTCGGCCTGAGCCAGCCGGATGCGCTCGCGCGCAAGACCGGCCATGCCGTTGAAGCGCTCGCGCACGCTGGTCAGCGCGTACCAGGTCTCATTGGCAGCGGCGAGCTGCGGCGCGTCGGCCGCGAGCGCCTGCTCCAGCTCGGCCTCGGCGGTGCGAGCCTCCCGCAACGCGATCTCGGCATCGCTCTGGCGCTGCTTGAGCACCTGCTCGTCGGCCAGCTCGGTCTCCATCGTGCTGGTGGCAGTCACGATCTCATCGGCCAGCAGCCGCGCACGGGCGTCGCGGACGTCGGCCTGGATGACGGCGGCTTTGCGGGCCACCTCGGCCTGACGTCCGAGGGGTTTGAGCTGCCGGCGCAGCTCGGTGAGCACGTCGTTCAGCCGGGTGAGATTGCCCTGCGTGGCCTCCAGCTTGCGCAGGGCCTTCTCCTTGCGCTTGCGGTGCTTCAGGACGCCGGCCGCCTCCTCGACGAATCCGCGGCGCTCCTCGGGCGTCGCGCGCAGGATCGTGTCGAGCTGTCCCTGCCCGACGATCACATGCATCTCGCGACCGATGCCCGAGTCGCTCAGCAGCTCCTGCACATCGAGCAGCCGGCAGGTGTTGCCGTTGATCGCGTACTCCGAGCCGCCGCTGCGGAACATGGTCCGCGAGATGGTGACCTCGGTGTAGTCGATCGGCAGCGCGCCGTCGGTGTTGTCGATGGTGAGGACGACCTCGGCGCGCCCGAGCGGCGGCCGGCCGGCAGTGCCGGCGAAGATGACATCCTCCATCTTGCCGCCGCGCAGCGACTTGACGCCCTGCTCGCCCATGACCCACGACAACGCGTCGACGACATTGGACTTGCCGGAGCCGTTCGGGCCCACCACAGCGGTGATGCCGGGCTCCAGCTGCAGCGTCGTCGAGGACGCGAAGGACTTGAAGCCTCGCAGCGTGAGGGTCTTGAGATACACCACGTCTCCCGAAGCGGCCGGCGGAAGGACTACTGGCTCACCCTAGTTGATGGTGGCGGGCGGCTCGCGCAACCCGCGCCGCGCGACGGCGAACGGTCCCATGCCTGGGCACGGGACCGGAATCAGCGCGAGGCGGGCTCGAACAATTCGGCGACGTCGTCGACGCGCGATCCGAGCGCCTCGACCAGGCCGTCGTTCTCGACCTTGAGTCGCATCACCTCGGCCTCGAGGTCGGCGACCCGGCGGCGCAGACGAGCCAGTTCACCGGCGGCGTGATCGTACGACGGGCCTGCCAGATAACCGACGAGCGCTTTGGCCATGAGTGTCCTTCACAAGAGTTCAGACGGGTGTTGGCAGCCATGACTGCCATCGTCCAGTGTCTCACCGGCACATCGAGAGGGTCAAATCACCCGACCACAGGCTTGCCCTCACCACCGGCTCTCGACTACTAGGGTGGAGGCCGTGTCCGATCTCTTCACCTCACCGACCGGCGACTGGACCGCAGTCTCCCCACGACTCGCGACGGCCCGTCGACTCATCGGCGCCGTCTGCGGCGGAGTGCTGCTGCTCATCGGGATCATCCTGGCGATCGTCCTGTGGTGGTGGCTGGGCCTTCCCGTCGCCCTCATCGGCCTCGTCATCGCCGGCTGGGTGTGGTGGTGGGCGCCCCGCAACCGGCGCAGTTGGGGGTATGCGGAGGGCGAGGAGGACTTCGTCGTGCGCGGCGGCATCATGTTCCGCCGGCTCGTCGCCGTGCCCTACGGACGCATGCAGTTCGTCGACGTCGAGGCAGGCCCGATCGCGCGCCAGTTCGGCTTCGCGACGGTCACCCTGCACACGGCCAGCACCAAGACCGCCGCGGGCATCCCGGGTGTGCCGATCGACGAGGCGAACCGACTGCGCAATCGTCTGACGGAACTCGGCGACTCCGGGGGCGCCGGTGTCTGAGCTGCCACCGGACGACCTCGAGTCGCCCGAGGAGCCGGGTACCCCGGCCGTCCCCGCCGGCGCCCAGACCGAGGGCCGGCGTACCCACCCGCTGACCGCCCTGGTCCAGGGCGGGATCTGGGCGGGCCTGGGTATTTTCGGCCTGTTCAACGCCTTCGTCAACGGCGACACCTTCAGCCTGTTCAGTGGCGCCATCGCCGTAGCGGCAGCTGTGGCAGGCGGCCTGCTGATCGGACTGGTCGCGGGCTTCCTCCGGTGGTACTTCACCCGATACTTCATCGACGGAACCGAGTTACGCATCGAGTCGGGAGTCATCTTCCGCACCTCGCGGCGCATCCCCTACGAGCGCCTCCAATCCGTCGACATAGACGAGCCCTTCCTCGCTCGCCTGGTCAAGCTCTCCGAGCTGCACATGGAGATGGCCGGCGGGGGCGAATCGCGGTCGACGCTGCGCTTCCTCCCCCTCGACGAGTCGCGCCAGCTACGTCGCGTCCTGCTCGCGCGCGCCCACGGGGCGGGTGCCGACGAGGCCGTGGGTGTGGCCGAGGAGCAGCGAGAGGTCATCACCGTCGTCGGCCCCGATCGCATCATCATCGGCACGCTGCTGTCCCTGGACTTCCTCTTCGCCGTCGCCGCGATCGTGACCCTGCTGATCGTCGGCTTCGCGGTGCCCGATGCGTGGGCCGTGCTGGGCGGCATCATCCCCACCGGCTTCTGGCTGGTCCAGATCATCGGCAGTCGCGTGATCGCGCAGTGGAACTTCACGCTGTCGCGCGGATCTCGGGGACTGCGGATCGAGCGGGGCCTGCTCTCACGCAGTTCGCAGACGATCCCGTACGAGCGTGTGCAGGGCATCGCGGTGGTGGAGCCGTTCATCTGGCGCAAGCTCGGGTGGCAGCGCCTGTCGGTCGACATCGCCGGATACGGGGCGTCGTCCGACGAGGAGAACGGTGTCTCGGACACCACGCTGCTGCCGATCAGCGATCCGCCGCTCGCCCGAGCGGTCGCCGAGGAGCTCATCGCCGGATCCGATCCCGACGCCGTCGAGCGCACTCCGGTCTCTCGCCGGTCCTGGATCTTCGCCCCGATCGGCTATCGCTTCCGCTGGGTGGGTGCTTCGGACCGGACCTTCATCGCCCGCGAGGGCTGGATATCGCGGCACACGGATCTGGTCCCGCACCACAAGACGCAGTCGGTCGCGCTCCGTCAGGGTCCCTTGCAGCGCTGGCGCAAGGTGGCCACGGTCGAGGTTCACACCCCTCCGGGCCCGGTGAACGCCGAGGGCCGCCACCTGGATGCCTCAGTCGCCCGCGACATCGCCGACCAGCAGATCGCCCGCGCCCCGCACTAGCCCCCGGAGGTGGCGTCCTCGGCGGCGATATCGATGGCTCCGGCCAGCTCGCGCGAGTCGAGCCAGCCGTCCGGCAGGTGAACACGTTTGGGCGAGCCCTGTCGGCCACGTGGCGTCCCGAGCTCGGAGACCGGATACGGCTCGTCGGGATCGAGCTCGACGAGCAGGGAGTCGAGGGCGGCGTACGACGACACCATGCCGAGGTTCTCGCGGATGCGGCCTCCGGCCGGGAACCCCTTGAGATACCAGGAGACGTGCTTGCGGAACTCCACGCACCCGCGCTCCTCACCCAGCCATTCGCCGAGCAGCTCAGCGTGGCGACGCATCACGCCCATCACCTCACCGAGGCGGGGCAGTTCCTGCACCGTCTCCCCCGCGAAGGCCGCGGACAGATCGCGGAACAGCCACGGCCGGCCTAGACAGCCGCGGCCCACGACCACGCCATCGCAACCGGTCCGCTCGACCATGGCGATGGCGTCGGCGGCCTCCCAGATGTCGCCGTTGCCGAGGACGGGTATCGAGGAGACGGCCGCCTTCAGCTCGCCGATCGAGTCCCAGTCGGCGCGGCCCGAGTAGTGCTGGGACGCCGTGCGCCCGTGCAGCGCGATCGCCGCCGCACCCGTGTCCTCGGCGATGCGTCCGGCATCCAGATAGGTCAGGTGGTCGTCGTCGATGCCCTTGCGGGTCTTCATCGTGACGGGGACGCCGTACGGACGGGCCGCTTCGACGGCCTCGGTGAGGATCTGTCCGAGGAGCGTCGCCTTCCAGGGCAGCGCCGCTCCCCCGCCCTTGCGGGTGATCTTGGCGACCGGGCAGCCGAAGTTGAGATCGACGTGGTCGACGCCGTGCTCGCCGCAGAGGATACGAACGGCCTCGCCCATCGTGACGGGATCGACGCCGTAGAGCTGCACGGACTTGACCGACTCGTTGGGCGCGAAGGTCAGCATCGACAGGCTGACACGGTCCCGTTCGACGAGCCCCCGCGAGGTGATCATCTCGCAGACGTAGAGACCGGCCCCCTGCTCGGCGCACAGCTGGCGGAAGGCCGCGTTCGTGACACCGGCCATCGGCGCGAGCACGACCGGTGTCGCGACCTCGATGGAGTCACCCAGGCGCAGAGGTCCGGGCAGCGTGACAGTGGGCATGGCATCCAGTCTCCCAGCCCCCGCAACCAGAAGCCCACGAACCTACTCCTCAGGGGCGGGGGTGTCCTCCGGGGCGGGGACCGTCCAGCGGATCGCGGAGGCCGCGTCGGTGACCTGCAGGTCGATCGACTCCACCTGGCGGTCCGCGGGGAGGAGGTAGACGAGACACTGCTCGATCTCCTCGCCGGCCTCCAGATCGGCGGGCACAGGCGTGGGCGGGCACGGCTCGAAGGAACCGACGATCGAGTTGGCGGTCAGCAGCGTGCGGTCATCGGTATGCGCGAAGATCGGCAGCGAGGTGGTTCCCGGCGTGCCGGGCCCCTCGTTGACCACCGTCACCCGCACATATCGCGGCGAGGAGGCGGCGTCCTCCTCAGACAGCGAGAACAGCGAGAAGTCGGCGATATCGCCGGTATCGACCGCCGTGACAGTGACCGTCAGCGCGGTCGCGTCCTCGGCATCCTCGGGGTAGGCGACGGTCGCGCTCTCACCGAGGTCCAGCTCCGTGCCGCCCTCGGTCAACGTCACGCCGTCCGGTACCTCCAGGCCGGTCGGCTCCTCCTCGTCATCGCCGCCGGAGCAACCGCTCGCCACGAGAGCGAGCGCCAGCACGGTGCCGACGTACCACGGTGTCCTGCTCACGAGAGTCAGCGTGCCGGACGGCCGGTCAGGCGCCGATGAGGCGCGCCGCGAGGTAACCCTCGACCTGATCGAGAGCCACGCGCTCCTGATTCATCGTGTCCCGCTCGCGGATCGTCACCGCCTGATCGTCGAGGGTGTCGAAGTCGACCGTGATACAGAACGGCGTGCCGATCTCGTCCTGCCGGCGGTAGCGCTTGCCGATCGCCTGGGCGTCGTCGAAGTCGACACTCCAGTTGCGGCGCAGCTGCGCGGCGAGGTCACGGGCCTTCGGCGACAGCGCCTCATTGCGCGAGAGGGGCAGCACAGCGGCCTTGACCGGGGAGAGCCGCGGATCGAGCTTGAGCACGGTGCGCTTGTCGACTCCGCCCTTGGCGTTCGGGGCCTCGTCCTCGGTGTAGGCATCGACCAGGAAGGCCATCATGGACCTGTTGAGCCCGGCCGCGGGCTCGATGACATAGGGGATCCACCGCTCGTTGTTCTGCTGATCGAAGTACGAGAGATCCTGGCCCGAGTGCTCGCTGTGGGTCTTGAGGTCGAAGTCCGTGCGATTGGCCACGCCCTCCAGCTCACCCCACTCCGAGCCGGTGAAACCGAAGCGGTACTCGATGTCGACGGTGCGCTTGGAGTAGTGCGAGAGCTTCTCGGCCGGATGCTCGTACAGCCGCAGGTTCTCCGGATCGACGCCGAGGCCGGTGTACCAGGACATCCGCTCCTCGATCCAGTAGTCGTGCCACTGTTCGTCCGAGCCCGGGGCGACGAAGAACTCCATCTCCATCTGCTCGAACTCGCGCGTGCGGAAGATGAAGTTGCCCGGCGTGATCTCGTTGCGGAAGCTCTTGCCGATCTGACCGATGCCGAACGGCGGCTTCTTGCGCGAGGTGGTCATGACCTGGGCGAAGTTGATGAAGATGCCCTGGGCGGTCTCGGGACGCAGGTAGTGCAGTCCCTCATCGGACTCGACCGGGCCGAGGAAGGTCTTGAGCAGGCCGTTGAACATGCGCGGCTCGGTCCACTCGCCGCGCGTACCGCAATTGGCGCAGACGATATCGGTCATCGGGACGGCGTCCGGGTCGTCGAGCCCCTTCTTCTCCGCGTAGGCCTCCTGCAGGTGGTCCTGGCGGAAGCGCTTGTGGCAGGAGAGGCACTCCACGAGCGGGTCGACGAAGGCCGACAGATGCCCTGAGGCCTGCCACACCGGAGTCGGCAGGATGACCGAAGAGTCGAGGCCCACGACATCGTCGCGGCCCTGCACCATGGTCTTCCACCACTGGCGCTTGATGTTCTCCTTCAGCTCGGTGCCCATCGGCCCGTAGTCCCAGGCTGAACGGGTACCTCCGTAGATCTCCCCGCACTGGTAGACGAATCCTCGGCGCTTGCAGAGGCTGATGACGGTATCGAGAACGGAGGCGGGCATCGCAGACTTCCAATCCGGCTGGGTGTCGGTGGGCTTTCGCAGTGCGTCGTAACGCTCTGCGCCCAGGGTCGCCTCAGCCTACTCGGCCCGGACGATTGCCGGGCGCCCACCCGAGACTTCCTCCTGGATGGCAGAACCCAGGTGACCGCCATCACTCAGGTCACCCTGATTTGACAACCATTCCGGCGACTTATGAGAATGGTTCCCATGCACAGGTCTGCCCTTCCCGTCCTGCTCACCGCATCCGCACTGACCCTCGCGGCATGCGGCGGCACCGACGACTCCGGTGACGACGGCGTGTCCGTCGTCGCGTCGTTCTATCCCGCGCAATATCTCGCCGAACGTGTCGGCGGCGATCTCGTCGAGGTCTCCACCCTCACCTCACCGGGCGTGGAGGCCCACGACCTCGAGCTCACCGCACGCCAGATCGGCGAGCTGCGCGATGCCGACGTCCTGGTGTACCTCGAGCACTTCCAGGCGGCGGTCGACCAGGCGGTCGAGCAGGCCGACCGGGATGCCGGCACCACGGTCGACCTGGCCGAGGGCGTCGAGCTCCTGGAGGAGTCCGACGACGGCCACGACCATGCCCACGAGGAAGAAGGGCACGACGACCATGCCCACGAGGAAGAAGGGCACGACGACCACGACCACGGCGAGGAAGGCCACGAGGAGGACCAGGCCCACGAGGAGGACGGCCACGACCACGATCACGGCGGTGTCGATCCGCACCTGTGGCTCGATCCCGCCAACCTGGAGCCCGCGGCCACCGCGATCGCCGATGCCCTGAGCGACGCCGATCCGGACAATGCCGACACGTACCGAGCCAATGCCGACGAGCTCGTCGGGGACCTCACGACCCTCGACGAGGAGTTCGAGAACGGTCTGGCGCAGTGCGAGCGCCGCGAGTTCGTCACCAGCCACGCCGCGTTCTCCTACCTCGCGCACGCCTACGACCTCACCCAGGTGCCGATCGCCGGCATCGACCCGGGCACCGAGCCCTCGTCGGCGCAGCTCGCCGAGATCACCGACCTGGTCCAGGAAGAGGGCATCACCACGATCTTCACCGAGACGCTGGTGTCCCCCGCCCTCGCCGAGACCATCGCCCGCGAGACCGGGGCACGGACGGCTACGCTAGACCCGATCGAGGGCCTCACCGACGAGACCGCCGATGCCGATTACCTGTCGCTCATGCGAGACAACCTCGCCGCACTGCAAGAGGCCAACACCTGCCGATGACATCACCGCTCACCGCCCGCGGGGTCGAAGTCGACCTCGCGGGCGGTCCCGTCGTCCGCGGCGTCGACCTCACGGTCGGCACCGGTGAGTTCGTGACGCTGCTCGGCGCGAACGGCTCGGGCAAGTCCACCCTGGTCCGCGCCCTCGTCGGACTCATCCCGGCGCGCGGCTCGATCGAGCTGTTCGGCACACCGCTCGCACGTTTCCGCGACCGCTGGCGCTTGGGATACGTCCCTCAACGGCCCGGCAGCTCGAGCGGAGTGCCCGCGACCGTGCGCGAAGTCGTCACGAGCGGACGCCTCGCCCATCGCCCCCTGCTCGGCTTCGCCTCCCGGTCGGACCGGGCCGCGGTCGATGAGGCCATCTCCCACGTCCGGCTGGGCGCGAAGGCGGACCAGCCGATCACCGAGCTCTCCGGTGGTCAGCAGCAGCGCGCCTATATCGCGCGGGCGCTGGTCGGCGATCCGCAACTGCTGGTCATGGACGAGCCCACCGCCGGAGTCGACGCCGAGAGCGCCTCTGTACTGGCTTCGCTCATCGGCCACCTCGTCGATGACCACGGCATGGCGGTGCTCATGGTGGCACACGAGCTCGGCCCCATGCGTGCGCTCGTGGACCGTGCGGTCGTGATCGACGCGGGACGAGTCTCCTACGAGGGCCCGGTCGACGGCGTCAGGCACGACCACGCGCACGACCATCCCCATATCGGTGCGCCCGAGCGGGTCCGCCCGGTTCCCGAGGAGGGTCCGCTCGGATGACCGATCTGCTCGCCTACGACTTCATGCGCTACGCGCTCATCGCCGCCATCGTCACCGGGCTCGCGGCACCGGCGGTCGGCACCTATATCGTGCAGCGGCGTCTCGCCCTGCTCGGCGACGGGCTCGGCCACGTCGCGCTGACCGGTGTGGCGCTCGGCCTCTTGACCAATGTCGCCCCGACGCTGACGGCCGTGGCGGTCGCGGTGCTCGGGGCGGTGGCGATCGAACTGTTGCGCACCTACGCCAAGACCAGCGGGGACGTCGCGCTCGCGATGCTCTTCTACGGAGGCATCGCCGGTGGCGTCATGCTGGTCAACCTGGCCGGAGAGTCGGCATCGACGCTCAACTCCTTCCTGTTCGGCTCGATCACCACGATCGACGCGGCCGATCTGGTCACGGTCGCGATCCTGGGGCTCGTCGTGGTCCTGCTCTCGATCGGGTTGTCACCGCAGCTGTTCGCGGTCTGCCAGGACGAGGATCACGCGCGCGTGAGCGGTGTGCCGGTGCGGCTCTACACCATGCTCATCGCCGTGCTGGCGGCCGTCACCATCACGGTCGCGATGCGCACCGTCGGACTCCTCCTCGTGTCCGCATTGATGGTCGTGCCCGTCGCAGCGGCACAGCAGCTGACTCGCTCGTTCCGGAGCACGCATCTGGTCGCGATGGTGCTCGGCCTCCTCGCCGCCGTCGGCGGGGTCGTGGCGAGCTACGAGATCGACACGCAGCCCGGCCCGACGATCGTCATGTTGGCCCTCGCGGTGTTCGCGGTGGCGGCCGTGACTCGCGGGGTCGTGTCGTTGCGACGTTCGGCCCCGTAGACTGGCTGCGATGAGCACCACCAGCGAGACCCCCCAGCGCAACACTCGGCAGCGTCGCGCTGTCCAATCGGTCATGGCCGACCTCGAGGGTTTCGCCAGCGCTCAGCAGATCCACGACATCTTGAAACAACGAGGCGAGTCCGTCGGCCTGTCGACGGTCTACCGCAACCTGCAGGCGCTCGCCGATGCCGACCTCCTCGATGCCCTGCGCAATGACGACGGCGAGACGCTCTACCGCCGTTGCTCCTCGGGGCATCACCACCACCTGGTCTGCCGCCACTGCGGACGCACCGTCGAAGTGGAGGGGCCAGCCGTCGAGCGGTGGGCGGATGCGACCGCCGAGAAGCACGGTTTCCGCAACGTCGAGCACACTCTGGAGATCTTCGGCACATGCGCCGACTGCGCGTCCTGAGCCGAACCGAGTGGTCCGCGCGGGCGGAGGAGCACCGCGCACGCGTCGAGCCCTGGACACGAGAGCGCGTAAGGCGCCGTGAGCTCGGCGAGAAGCATCCCGTGTGGGACTTCCTCTTCGAGTACTACAACCTCTCCCCCGGTGGCCTCGAGCGCTGGCATCCTGGTCTGGGCCACGCCCTGGCCGAGGCACCCGAATACGCCCGGCTCGCATCGTACGCCCGCCTCGACGATCGCACCGTGACCGCAGATCTGTCACGGCTCCCGGCCCGGTTGCCGGGATTGACCTGGACGCGTGAACTGCTGTCGCGTACCGCCGAGCGTCCGGCGCGCTGGGGCTGCTTCGGCCTGCACGAATGGGCCATGGTGTATCGCCAGCCCGCCGAGCGGCGCCATGCCGCCCGCCTGCGGCTCGGACCTTCGGCGACAGACGCGGTCGTGGAGTCCCACCGTCTGGCATGCACCCACGCCGACGCCTACCGCTTCTACACCGCCGACGCACGCCCCCTCAATCGACCGGCGCCCACGCGCGACAACCAACTCGAGCTGGAGCAACCCGGCTGCTTGCACGCGAACATGGATCTGTACCGCATCGCGTTCCGGATGCTGCCTTTCCTCGACTCGGACACCGTCGCCGATGCCTTCGAGCTGGCCGCCGAGATCCGCGAGGTCGATATGCGCGCCTCGCCCTATGATCTCCGCGCCCACGGCTTCGATCCGATCGCGGTCGAGACGGCGGAGGGCAAGGCGGAGTACGTCCGGCGGCAACGTGACGTCGCCGCTCGGGCCGAGCCGCTGCGCGAGCGGCTGTTGCGGGCGACGCATCGCCTCATCGAGAACGCACAGGAGGACGCGGCATGACCGACGACGACCCGGTGGCGAAGGACGGCGATGACCTCACCGCCCGCGACGTCTACGCGATCTGGCAGATCCGCGACGCGGTGTTCGCCGTCGAGCAGCAGTGCGACGAGCCCGATGTCGACGGCATCGACCTACTGCCCACGACCACTCATCTGTGGTGCGCTGATGCGGACGGTCTGACCAGCTACCTGCGCACCTATGTCACCGGCGACGGTACGCGTCGGATCGGCCGGGTCGCGACGCGCAAGGACGCCCGGGGCCGAGGGCTCTCCAGCAGGCTACTGCGCTGCGTCCACGATCGCTGGGGCGCCGAGGAGATCCGCATCGGCGCGCAGGCCTATCTGGAAGAGTGGTACGGCTCCTTCGGCTACGAACGATCCGGCGACGGCTACGTCGAGGCCGGCATCCCCCACGTGCCGATGATCCGCCTAGGCTCCTGACCCCCTGGCGCCGGCGGGAGCGGTGAGTTACGCACCCCTCGAGCCTGCTGGCGGTCCGGTAGGCACCTCTCACGAATGTTGAGAGGTGCGCAACTCACCGCCCACGACAACGAGAGGTGCGCAACTCACCGCCCACGACAACGAGGGGTGCGTAACTCACCGCCCGATGGTGGAGGGGAACGAGGCCGGTTCGACCGGGACCTGCTCAGGAGCGGCGTCACCCTGCTCCGCCGAAGGCAGCGCCAGCGCGGCGAGAGCCGACTCGATCCGCTGACGCAACGAAGCCTCGTACTCGATGATCGGCTGGAGCGCGTCGCGGTACTGAGTACCGTAGGTGAACGATGCGCTGCGCCCGGCGTCGAGCTCGGTGGCAGCCGCGGTGGCTTCGTCGATCACGTGCTGCAAGGCGGCGTCGACCCCCGCCGCGAGCTTCTCCTGGCCTGGCGGCACCTCGACAGCGTCGAAATCCGCCCGCGTCTGATTCATGAGCGGAATCAGCTCATCGCGAACCGGCGCGCCACTGGCCACCGGTCCACCGACCACCCGCTGAGGCAGGTCGGCATCGAGGGCCTCCTGCGCAGCGGCCACGAAAGGCGCACCCACCGCCCATTCCTCGACGACATCCGCGGCGACGTCGAGTCGTTCCTGCAACGCCGCCCGGCGCTGCAGGGCGTCGCGGAAGTCCGCAGAGCGGTCACTGCCGTACTCGGGAACGTCCTGCGCAGCGGGGAGTCCCGCACGCAGATCTTCGGCCAACTCGATCCCGTGGTGGGGCTCGGCCTGCAGATCGACCGTGCTCAACCGCTCGGTGAGCTCGATCTGGAAGGAATCCAGGGCACCGTTCAGGCGCGCTGCCTCGGCCTCCGCTCGATCGACCGCCTCGTTCTTCTGATGGCGATCGACCAGATAGATGCCGGTGCCGCCGATGAGCAGCAACAGCACCGTCAGCAGGCCGAGGGTCGGGCGGATCCTCATCGCAGCGGCGCCACCTCGTGTCGTCGCAGTCCGTACGTGACGGCGTCGACGAGCGCCTTCCAGGAGGCCTCGACCATATTGGCGCCGACACCGACCGTGACCCACGTGGCCACCCCGTCGGTCGTGTCGATGAGCACCCGGGTGATCGCATCGGTCCCGTGCCCCTGATCGAGGATGCGGACACGGAAGTCGGTGAGATGGAAACGCGCCACATCGGGGTATACCTGCTCGATCGCCTGGCGCAGCGCGTGGTCGAGCGCGTTGACGGGACCGTTACCCTCGCCGATGACCGCGAGACGGTGACCGCCCGCCCGCAGCTTGACGGTCGCCTCCGCGAGGGCCTCGCCGGCCCCGGCCGACTCGGCGATGACCCGCCAGGACTCGACATCGAAGTAGCTCGGGCGGCCCCCCTCGACCTCCTCCATGAGCAACAGTTCGAAGGAGGCGTCGGCCGCCTCGAAGGTGTAGCCCTCCTGCTCCATGCGCTTGACCCGGTCGGTCACGCGCGAGAGGGTCTCCGCGTCCCCGGAGAGGTCGAAGCCCAGCTCGCGCCCCTTCAGCTCGATGGTGGCGCGGCCCGCCATCTCCGAGACGAGCAGGCGCATGTCGTTGCCGACGAGCGCGGGGTCCATGTGCTGATAGAGATCGGGGTCGACGCGGATGGCGCTGGCGTGCAGACCCGCCTTGTGCGCGAAAGCCGAGACTCCCGTGTACGGCTGTCGGGCCGATGGCGGGTAGTTGGTGATCTCGCTGATCGCGTGGGCGATCCGGGTCGCGTCGCGCAGCGCCCCCTCGGGCATGACCGACATGCCGAGCTTGAACTCGAGGTTGGCGACGCTGGTGATGAGGTCGGCATTGCCGGTGCGCTCGCCGTACCCGTTGATGCAGCCCTGTAGGTGGGTCGCACCCGCGCGCACGGCAGCCAACGAGTTCGCCACGGCACAACCGGTGTCGTTGTGGGCGTGGATGCCGAGGCGCGCCCCAGTCGTCTCCTTGACCTCGGCGACGATGTCGCCGACCCAGTGCGGCAGCATGCCGCCGTTGGTATCGCACAGGACCGCGACCTCGGCGCCGGCCTCGGTCGCCGTGCGGACGACCTCCAGGGCGTATGCCTTGTTGTCCAGGAAGCCGTTGAAGAAGTGTTCGCAGTCCAGGAACACGCGCTGCCCTTCGCGACGCAGGTGCTCCACGGTGTCGCGCACCATGGCGAGGTTCTCCTCCAGCGTGGTGCGCAGCGCGAGCTCGACATGCTTGTCGTGGCTCTTGGCGACGAGGGTGACCACCGAGGCGCCGCTATCGCGCAGGGCCGCTACCAGCGGATCATCCGCGGCGGCGACGCCCGCGCGCCGCGTGGCACCGAAGGCCGCGAGCGTCGCGTGCTCGAGATCGAGCTCCTTGGCGGCGAGAGCGAAGAACTCGGTGTCCTTGGGATTCGATCCGGGCCAACCTCCCTCGATGTACCCCACCCCCAGGTCGTCGAGGTGCTGCGCGATCGTCAGCTTGTCCTGCACGGAGAGGTTGAGCCCCTCCTGCTGGGCGCCGTCGCGCATCGTCGTGTCGTACACGTGGAAGTCCGCGCGGGCCATGGTGCCGTGCGCCGGGGTGTCGCTGCTGCTCATCGTTCCTTCGGTCCTTCGCTTCTGACTGGTGCGCGGCCAACAAAAAAGCCCCCCGATACGGGAGGCGGCGCGTCGACGGGGTGGTGTCGACGCGCTAGGCGATGATGATCGAGACGTTGGTCACGGGCACCAGCATAGACTGGCGCGACGATGAGCACCACAGCAGTCCCACGCCCCGGACAGGTCGACGTCATGTATGCCGTCGTCACGACCTCGCCGTTCGAGCGCGACGATCCCTTGCCGACCGGCCTTGAGCCCCTCCTACGACGCAACGGCACCAATGAGCAGCTGCTGGCGATGTGGCGCGAACGCGAGCACGCGCACGTGCTGCTGCGCTCGGTACCGCTGGCCGATGCGGGCGAGACCCATCTGCGCACCCGCGCGGCCGCGCTGGCGCTGGCTGCGGAGAACGACGGGGTCGTGGTCGATCTCGCCATTCCGCGGCTGGTGGAACCTCCCTCGGGAGAGCTGAGCCTCGCGTACTCCGATGCCTGGGTCATGGTGCACTACGAGGTCGCCGACCGCGGCGTGATCGGCAGCCGGGGACTGGAGTCCTTCGGCCTGCCCGAACTGTGCGTCACGGTGCCCGACGGCGCCGATCCGGCGATGTGCGGCGCGGTCACCAGCGGGCTCACCCATCGTCTCCTCGACGAGTGGCCGCAGATGGACCCGGTCGGGCCGGCGGTCATCACATTGCGCGATATCGCCTTCGGACTGGGCGATCCGCAGGCCGCCGAGATCGGCACCGAGCGCCGGATCCGGATCGAGATCGGCTACGACGACATCGCGCACGAGCTCGACGTCACCCTCCTCGACGACCCGGCGCTCCTCTTCGCCTGACTGGCGCTCCTCAGGCTGTGGCGGTAGGCCATCAACCTCACCGGCACCTCATAACGTTGACCAGCTACCGCCACCGGGGCTGTGAGATCAGACGGTGCTGATGTCGTCGGTGACGTGCGGCGGCTCGGGGCGTGGGGCGAGGTTCGCCAGCGACTCCGGGCGCAGGATCTCGTCGAGCGTCGCAGCGGGGAGCAGCTCGCGTTCGAGGATCAGCTCCGCCACCCCCCGGCCGGTCGCAAGGGCCTCCTTGGCGACCTCGGTGGCCGCCGCATAGCCGATGTACGGGTTGAGCGCGGTCACGAGCCCGATGGAGTTCGCGACCTCCGAGCGCAGCAGCTCGCGGTTGGCGGTGATGCCGTCGACACAGCGCGATGCGAGCACCAGGATCGCCTCGCGCAGCCGTGAGAGCCCGGCCGACAGCGAGTAGCAGATGACCGGCTCGAAGGCGTTCAGCTGGAGCTGTCCGGCCTCGGCCGCCATCGACACCGTGACATCGTGCCCGATGATCTGGAAGGCGACCTGGTTGACCACCTCGGGGATCACCGGGTTGACCTTGCCCGGCATGATGCTCGACCCGGCCTGGACGGCGGGCAGATTGATCTCGTTCAGGCCCGCGCGCGGTCCCGACGAGAGCAGCCGCAGGTCGTTGCAGATCTTGGACAGCTTGACGGCCACGCGCTTCAGCGTCCCCGACAGCTGGACGAAGGCGCCGCAGTCCTGTGTGGCCTCGATGAGATCCACGGCTGGCACGAGCGGCAGGTCGGTGATCTCGGCCAGGTGCGTGCACGCGGACTGGACATAGCCCGCCGGGGCATTGAGCTGCGTGCCGATCGCGGTGGCGCCGAGGTTGATCTCGTGCAGCAGCATGACCGCCTCACCGAGCCGAGCCCGGTCCTCGCCGATCATCAGGCTGTAGGTGCGGAACTCCTGCCCCAGGGTCATGGGTACCGCGTCCTGAAGCTGGGTCCGTCCCATCTTGAGCACGTCGTGGAACTCATCGGCCTTGCGGGCGAATGACTCCTCGAGCACGGCCATCGCCTCCAGCAGCGACTTCGTGGCCATGATGATCGCGATCTTGATCGCGGTCGGGTAGACGTCGTTGGTCGACTGGCTCAGATTGACGTGCTCGTTGGGATGCAGGCGCGTGTAGTCGCCCTTGGGATGGCCGAGGTTCTCGAGTGCCAGATTGGCGATCACCTCGTTGGCGTTCATATTGGTCGAGGTGCCGGCCCCGCCCTGGATGACGTCGACGATGAAATGGTCGTGCAGCGCGCCGGCCCTGATCTGCTCACAGGCATCGCGGATCGCCCCGAATCGCTCGTCGTCGAGCAGTCCGAGCTCATGATTGGCCGTCGCGGCCGCCTGCTTGACGCCGACGAGCGCCTCCACCAGATAGGGACTGCCCTCGATCGGAATGCCCGTGATCGGGAAGTTCTCCAGCGCACGAAGTGTGTGCACTCCCCAGTAGACGTCGGCCGGCACCTCGCGGTCACCGATGAGATCGTGCTCGCTGCGCGTGGAGGAATCCATGACCTCCATCCAACCACCCGGACGTGGCCGACTGGCGGGTAACCAGAGGCGTGTCCGCGGCACCGCGGCGACCGTCCCGCAGAAGGGCCACCGCGGCGCCCGCGATCAGATCAGACGGGTCATCCAGCCGTGCTCGTCGCGGGCGCGGCCGTACTGGATATCCACCAGGGCCTGGCGGATCGCCCCCGTCACCTTGCCGAGTTCGCCGTCCCCGGAGGTGACCTCGCCGCCGTTCCACTTCAGGGTGCCCACGGGGGTGATGACCGCGGCGGTGCCGCAGGCGAAGACCTCGGTGATCGTGCCGTCGGCGACGCCCTCACGCCATTCGTCGATGCTGACCTTGCGCTCGACGACCTCGTGCCCGAGGTCGCGGGCGAGCTGCAGGATCGAGTCGCGGGTCACGCCCTCGAGGATCGAGCCGTTCAGCTCCGGGGTGACGATCGAACCATCGGCGTGCACGAAGTACAGGTTCATGCCGCCGAGCTCCTCGATCCAGCGATGTTCGACGGCATCGAGGAAGGCGACCTGAGCGCATCCGTGGGCGGCGGCCTCCTGCTGGGGCAAGAGGCTGGCGGCATAGTTGCCACCGCACTTGGCGGCGCCGGTTCCGCCCACGCCGGCGCGGCTGAACTCCTCGGAGAGCCAGATCGAGACGGGCTTGATGCCTCCGGTGAAGTAGGCGCCCGCCGGCGAGGCGATCACCGAGTAGGTGACGTGCTGGCTGGGCCGCACCCCGAGGAAGACCTCCGAGGCGAACATGAACGGACGCAGGTAGAGGCTCTTCTCCTCTCCCGACGGCACCCATGCGCGATCGGTCTCGACCAACGCGCGGATCGAGCCGAGGAACCAGTCGAGCGGGAGCTCGGGCAGCGCGAGCCGGTGCGCCGACCGTTGGAGGCGCTCGCCATTGGCCTCGGGGCGGAACAGCCACACCGACCCGTCGGCGTGGCTGTAGGCCTTGAGACCTTCGAAGATCTCCTGGGCGTAGTGCAGGACGGCGGTGGCGGGATCGAGCTGCAAGGGCCCGTAGGGCACGACGCGGGGGTCGTGCCAGTCCTCGGCCGGGGTCCACTCGGCCAGGAACATGTGATCGGTGAAGTGGTTGCCGAATCCGGGGTTGGCAAGGATGCCGACACGTTCGGCTTCCCCGCGCGCGTGATCGGAGAGCTCGATGCGGGGGACGAACGTGGGCGAGGTCATAGAGGTCACGGTACTGCTTTCTGGTGGTCGAACGGTACGGGGTCAGGCGACCACCGATACCGCTGCGGCCACGCGTGACGCGATGGCCTCTCCCACCTCCTCGGTGCCGCGAGTGCCACTGCGCTCGGCGATATCGGCCTCGACCGCGGCCGTCACGGCTGCCGCCGCCTCGGGCAGGCCGAGGTGGTCCAGCAGGAGCGCCGCCGAGAGGATCGCCGCCGTGGGGTCGGCCTTGCCCTGGCCCGCGATATCGGGGGCCGAGCCGTGGACGGGCTCGAACATGCTGGGAGCCGTGCGATCGGGGTTGACGTTACCGCTGGCCGCGAGGCCGATGCCACCGGTGACGGCAGCGGCCAGATCGGTCAGGATGTCGCCGAAGAGGTTGTCGGTGACGATGACGTCGAAGCGCCCGGGATCGGTGGTGAGGAAGATCGTGGCGGCATCGACGTGGAGGTAGTCCACCGTGATCTCGGGGTACTCGGCGGCGACCTTCTCGACGGTGCGCGACCAGAGATGACCGGCATGCACGAGCACGTTGTTCTTGTGCACGAGCGTGAGCTTCTTGCGCGGGCGCGCCTGGGCGCGCTCGAAGGCATCGCGGACGACCCGTTCGACGCCGAAGGCCGTGTTGAGGCTGACCTCGGTGGCGACCTCCTGCGGCGTGCCGACGCGGATCGCTCCGCCGTTGCCGACATACGGACCCTCGGTGCCCTCGCGGACGACGATGAAGTCGATCTCGCCCGGATCGCCCAGGGGCGTGGGCACACCGGGGAACAGCTTGCTCGGCCGCAGGTTGACGTAGTGGTCGAGCTCGAAACGCAGCCGGAGCAGCAGACCGCGCTCGAGGACGCCCGACGGCACCGATGGATCGCCGACCGCACCCAGCAGGATGGCGTCGTGCTGACGGATCTCCTGCAGCACCGCATCGGGCAAGGTCTCGCCCGTCGCATGCCACCGCCGCGCGCCGAGGTCGTACTCGGTCGAGGTGAAGGCGACATCGTGGTGCTCGGCGATGACGTCGAGCACGCGCAGTGCTTGGGCAGTGACTTCGGGGCCGATGCCGTCGCCGGGCACGACAGCGAGCGAGAACGTGGTCATGGGCGTGATCCTACGGGAGCCGGTCTCATGATGTGAAACCGGTATCTCACCTGGTGATCAGTTATCGTCGGGGCGGTCATTGACCTCGGCGACGTCCTCGTCGCGCAGGTGAGCCGGTCCCCATTCGATCAATGGCTGGTTCATGATGACGTGTCCTTCGAAGAGAGTGGATGGGTGCTGGGAGTCAGCGGGATCCGGATCGATCCGGCGACTCGCCAGGCCACATGCTCGAAGGTGGTCGAGCTCTGACAGAGGAGGAGACCAGGTCATGGTCAGGACATCTGCTGCGGAGTCGCCGGGCCAACGCCGAAACTCCGCGGCAGGTGTGGCCCTAAGAGGTCCTGCCGCGGCAAGCGATGAGTACGAGCTGCTTCCGCATGTTCACACTCTAACTGTCACGTTCGGCTTTGTGAAGCATTTCGCGAGACACTGTGCCGCGTGTCTCACGAGCCGGTCCGCTCCGGCGGACAGATGCGGTGTCCGTGCCACACTGAGCGAGTGAGCGCACCCACCGATGTCCCCGATCTCGTCGCCCGGACCCTGGACCTGTCCCGGCGACGGGGGTTCATCACGTCCACGCGCCACGAGACCGGACGCCTCCTCGCCGCGCTCGCGGCCTCCCGCAGCGGAACCCTGGCGGAGCTGGGTACCGGATGCGGTGTGGGCTCGGCTTGGCTGCACAGCGGTGCGCCGAAGGAGGCTTCGATCGTCAGCGCCGAGCTCGATCCCGATCTCGCCGAGGACGTCCAGGAGATCTTCGGCGACGCCGAGAACGTCCGGGTCCTCGCCGGTGACTGGTCGGCGCTGGAGGAGTTCACGCCGTTCTCTCTGCTGTTCGTCGACGTCCGCGATGTCATGGCCGATATCGACGTCCTCGCCGACATGCTGGAGGCCGGCGGCATCGCCGTGCTCGATGACTTCGTGCCGTCCTCCTTCTGGCCTCCCATCGTCGATGGGCAGGTCGACTCCATCCGCGAGCAATGGCTTACCGACGAGCGTTTCGCCGCCGTCGAGATGCTCATCGACCCCGACGCGAGCCTCATCATCGCCACCCGCCGCTGAAGCGGTCAGCGCCAGGCACTCTCCCAGAACGCGAGCTCGTAGCGCGTCGCCCGGCTGTACGCGTCGTGCATGTCCGGGATCGTCGAGGGATCGAGCTCGGCCCACCGGTCGGCGATGGCCTCGCAGCGCCGTGTCGCCTCCGCGAAGCCGGGATCGCCGTACTGCTCGAGCCACGGCAGGTACGGATGGTCCGGATGTGCCGCGGCGGCGAGCGTCTCCCCCACGTGCGCGTAGACGCGGAAGCACGGGAGAACCGCCGCAAGCCCGACGCTCGCGGGTTGCCGCGTCACCGTCGAGATGAGGAAGCCGGTGTAGGCGTCGCAGGCCGCACTCGGCGGCGATGTGGCCAACGCAGTGCCCACCACCGTCTCGTGCAGCTCACGCTCGGCCACCGCCGCTCCGGCGGCGAACTCCGCCATCACCCCGACATCGGCAGTCATCGGGGCGCGCGCCGCGAGCGTCGCCAGCACCCGTCCGTATCGATCGAGATAGTGCGCGTCATCGCGCAGGTAGCGCTCGAAGGTCGCGGACGGCAGTGTGCCGTCGGCGAGACCGCGGACGAAGGGATGGTCCATGATCTGCGCGACCACGTCGGCGACCTCGTGCCACGCGCGTTCGCTGAAGCTCATCCCTCACCCCTCAGGTCGACCAGATGGTCCACGGGCCCGTGTCCGGCGCCGATCCGGCGATCGACCGAGGCGATGAGCGCACGCTGAAGATACGCGCGCGCGGTCACCACCGCGTCGGCCATCAGATCACCGAGCGCCAGCCGCGCCGCGACCGCCGCGGACAGGGTGCATCCGGTGCCGTGGGTGTTGGGGGTCTCGATCCGCGCGTTGATCAGGCGACCCGCGCCGTCCGCCGAGACGAGCACGTCGATCACCTCATCGCCGTCGAGATGCCCGCCCTTGACGAGGACGTTCCGCGCGCCGCGGGCCAACACGGCTCGGCCGGCGGCCTCGAAATCATCGGGCGAACGGACATCGAGACCGGCGAGCACCGCCGTCTCAGGCAGGTTCGGAGTCGCCAGGTCGGTGATCGGCAGCAGCGACTCGACGATCCCCGCGACCGCGGTCTCGGGGATCAGCCGATCCCCCGAGGTGGCGACCATGACGGGGTCGAGCACCAACGGGATCTCGGGGCGCTCCCGCAGCCGCGAAGCGATCGCCTCGATCACGTCGGCATCGCCGAGCATGCCGATCTTGACCGCCCGTACGTCCAGATCCTCCAGCACGGCGTCGAGCTGCTCACCGACGAACCGCGCGGGGACCGGGTGGATGCCGCGGACGCCGGTGGTGTTCTGCGCCGTCAGCGCCGTGAGGACGCTCGCGCCGTAGACCCCGAGAGCCGTCGCGGTCTTGAGGTCGGCCTGCACACCGGCCCCGCCGGACGGATCGGACCCGGCGATCGTCAACATGACCGGTTCGCTCATCGGACCCTCCCTCGGCTCACAGCGGCGCCGAGAGCTCGTACGGCCTGGTGCGGATCGGACGCCCGGGTGACGGCCGAGACCACCGCCACGGCGTCCGCGCCTGCCGCCATCGCCTCCGCCGCACGCTCGACGTCGATGCCCCCGATCGCGACCACGGGCACCGGCGACCGTCCCGCGATCGCCCGCACACCCTCGAGCCCGAGCGGTGCCTCGTGATCGGGTTTGGTCGGCGTCGCCCACACGGGACTGACGGCCAGGTAGTCGCACGCGCGGACCTGCTCGACGTCGTCGAGCTGCGCGATGTCGTTGACGGACCAACCGATGATCGCCTCGGCCCCAAGGGCCTCTCGTGCTCGCGCCGGCGGAATGTCCTCGACGCCGACGTGGATACCGTCGACCTTCGCGGCTGCATCGAGATCGTCGTTCACGATGACCGGCACGCCCGCCCTGGACCGGATCATCCCGGCGATCTCGACGAGCTGCGCGGTGGAGGCCGTCTTGTCACGGACCTGGATCAGGTCGAGTCCGCCTCGCGACGCGGCGACGGCGATGTCCGTGATCCCGTCGACCGGTTCGGTCACCAGATACACGCCATGAGTGAAGTTCATCGTCGGACGACCTTTCGCAGATCGTCGGGCTGCTGCAGATAGAGAGCGTCCAGCAGCGCCGGGCGGAGCGTGCCGGGGCCTGAGGCCGAACGGCCCGCGACCTCGCCCGCGTCGGCCAGTGCCGCCATCGCGGTGACGGCGCCCACCCAGGGATCGGGCGCACACGCGCAGGTCGCCGCGACCAAAGCCGACGCCGCACAGCCGAGGGCTGAGATCAGCGGCATCCGCGGATCGCCGCCCTCGACGAGCGCCGTGCGTTCACCGTCGGTGACGACATCGGTGGCGCCGCTGACCACGACGACCGATCCGAGCGCTCCAGCGAGCTTCTCCGCCTCGTGGCGGATGGCGATGGAGTCGTCGGTGCTGTCGACACCGCGACCGGCGCCTCGGGAGGTCGCGATGGCGAGGATCTCACTGGCGTTGGCACGAATGACGGTGGGGCGATGGGCGAGCAACGCGGTGACCGTCTCGCGACGGTAGGCGGTGGCGCCGACCGCGACCGGGTCGAGGATCCACGGTATGCCGCGATCGTGCGCCGTGCTCGCGGCAGCGTGCATCCCCTCGACCCAAGGCGGGCTCAGGGTGCCGATGTTCACGGTGACCGCCGAGGCGATCGTGGCCATCTCGGCGGCCTCGTTCACGTCGTGCACCATCGCCGGGGAGGCGTGTGCGGCGTTGAGCAGATTGGCAGCGACGTCCATCGAGACGTAGTTGGTGATGCACTGCACGAGCGGAGTGCGCTCGCGCACCGCACGGGCGGTGTCGACGACGGCGTCGACGGACAGATCGGACGTCATACGGCTCCCTAGCGCCGGTGTTAACCGGATCAGGTTCGGCGGGTGTGTTCTCAGCCCTCATGGGCACCCCGGCGTGGTCGTGTCGTGCCCGACCGTAGCAGCCTCCGCGGAACCATCGCGGCCAGGGTTGTCCACACGGCGATCCGACGGCAGGTGACAAACGGACCGTTCACCACTACTTTCGTGTCATCGACTTCGGGGGTGATGAGATGCGGCGGATGGTCCTGCCGGTGCTGGCTATGACGCTCATGGGGTGTTCGGGTGACCCCGACCCGCCCGAGGAGTCGGTCTCGCCGTCGCCGGAGATCACCGCGCCCGCGATGCCGGAGCTGGCCGGTGACGACTCCCCTGCCGGCGCCGAGGCCTTCGCCCGCCACTACATCGAGGTGCTGAACTATGCGTCGTCGACCGGAGATACTGACTTACTCCGGAGCTTGTCCTCAGCGGACTGTAGCGGGTGTCAAAAGTATGTGGACTTATACCGGTCTACCTATGACGATGGCGGGTACTTCCGCGAGAGCAAGTTCGTCATAGATGCAACAACAATCGACTACGAAGAAGGCTACTCGAAACAGTACGTGACGCTACAAACAACCTTAACAGAAGGCCAACATCGAACGTCCGCGGATTCCGCTCCACGCACCACCTCAGCCACCAAAGACACGATCTCGTTCGAGTTGAGTTACCACCAGGACTGGGTTGTTACTCAATTTGGTCTTGGAGAGACAAAATGATCGCGGTCGCGCTTACCTTGGTGACGATTCTTGGGTTAGCGCCGGGCACGAGTATCGGAGTGGACCCAAGCCCAGAAAAACCGGGGGTTGTAGTGTCGGGCGAGGAAGTAAGGCGCGAGCGAGGGTCCCCGCGCCCGGGGGTTGTTCCTGGGCCGGTGGCGGGGCCGGGTGGGGCGCCGGAGGCCCGGCCTCCGACCACGCGAGAACGCATACAAGACGAGATCCAGCGCCGCTGTCCCCCGAGCAGTCTCATCGGATTCCTGTGTTCCCCGCCTCCCCCGGACACCGCCGGCCCCGAGGACCCTCCACAGGGATCGACGCCGGAGCCTCCATCGCCGGAGGAGATCGAACGAGCCGTCCGCGAGATCGACCTGCCCCCGCTCAGCGTCGCCGTCGAACCACGGGACACCACCCTCGTCAACCTGCCGACCAATCTGTACACCACAGCCCCCGAGGTCGACCAGACCGTCGACATCCTCGGCGTCGCCGTGCGGATCCGTGCGACCCCGGTGTCGTTCACATGGCATCACGGAGACGGCACTCAGCAGACCACCTCACACCCGGGCACTCCCTATCCCGACCTCACGGTGACGCACCGCTACACCAGGACCGCCGCCTCGATCGATGTGCGCCTGGACGCCGGATACCAGGTCGACTACGCAGTGGACGACGGGTCGTGGACCCGCCTCGACGGTCTCATCGTCGCCTCGGGACCTCCCACGACCGTCACCGTGCGCGCCGCCGAACCCGTGCTCGTCCGGCCGTGAACGTGTGTCAGCGGGTCCTTTCCCGCCGGTACCCGTCGCGGAGCAGATCGCGCACGGTACCCACCACGGCCACCAGAAGCAGTCCACTTCCCAGAATCACCCAGAACATGCCCCGATCCTGGCAGCCAGTGGCCTTGTATTCGATAGCCAATTATCGCAGAGTGGCGTCATGAGCTCTCACCAGCTGAGCGCTACGAGCCTGGTGGCCGTGGTGGACCCGTCGGCCCATGGACGCGGAGGCCCCGCCTACCGGGCCTGGGCCTCCGCCATCTCCGCGGCCGTCATGGACGGTCGCATTCCCGACGGCACCCGGCTGCCCAGCGAACGCACGCTGGCCGACGCGGCGGGCATCAGCCGCACCACCGCGACGCGTGCCTACGGCGTCCTGCGCGACCGGGGACTCGCGAGCGCGCGACAGGGCTCCGGAACCGTCATCCGGCTCCCGCTCACCGAACAGAACGCGACGAGCCTGCTCGCCAGGTCCGCCGACCCCGACGACATCGCCCTCACCACAGCCGCGATGCCAGCACCGCCCGAGCTCGCGCATCTCGTGCACCGCGCCACCGAGGGACTCCCCAGCCTGATGGCGACCCACGGCTACCTCCCCGACGGACTGCCGCTCCTGCGCGAACGACTCGCGCAGCGTTACACCGAACACGGTCTGGCCACCGAACCCGAGCAGATCATCGTGACCACCGGCGCCCAGGGAGCGCTCGCGCTCCTGACTCGCACCCTCTGCCGGCCCGGGGGCCGCGCGCTGACAGAGGCCTGCAGTTATCCGCATGCCTTCGACGCCTTCGGCGGAGCCGGAGCACGCCTCGTCCCGCTGCCCATCGGTGACGACCCCTGGCCCCTCGCCGATATCGAACGCGCCGCACCTTCCGCACAGGTCGCCTATCTGATCCCCGACTTCCACAATCCGACCGGGGCGGTGATGGACGCCGAGCGGCGAGCCCGGGTCGGCGCGACGCTGCGCCGCCATGAGGTCGCCACGATCATCGACGAGACCACCCGGGACCTGCGACTCGACGGCGACTCCCTCCCCCATCTGGCCACCTGGTGCTCCGATACCTTCACCATCGGCTCGGCGTCGAAGTCGATATGGGGCGGGCTGCGCGTCGGGTGGATCCGCGCGCCCCGCTCGGCAGTCCCGGGCCTGGTCCAAGCCCGCCTGCACCAGGATCTGGGCGCATCGGCATTCGATCAGCTCATCGTCGCCGAGGCCGTCGCCGCGGGACTGCTGGACCGCTCACCCCACCTCGACACCGCGCGACGGACGCGCGATGCGACCTCCGCGATGATCGCCGATCGACTCCCCGACTGGAGGATCGATATTCCGGCGGGAGGGCTGACCTTATGGGCTCGGCTGCCCGGGCGCAGGGCAAGCGCCCTCGCCCTCGCTGCCGAGGAACATGGTCTCCTCCTGACGCCGGGGCCACGCTTCTTCGGCGCGCAGCCCCACGCGGGCGAGCAGTGGATCCGTATCCCCTACACACAGCCGCCGGAGACCATGGAGCGAGCGATCGAGCGTCTCGGCCGGGCGTGGAGCGACCTCGGCCCGCCGGACGCGCACGCGGTCCGCGATCCACGGACCATCGACATCATCACCTGAAACACATCGAGCGTGGTGCCCAGGCGCATCCGAGGATGCGGCCGGGCACCACGCTCAGTGGTGACAGCGAGGGTCAGCGCGCGGCAGTGCCCTCGGTGTAGTCGTCATCGACCTGCTGCCAGGCGAAGTGCGCCCGCAGCTCCTTGCCGGTCGCCTCGATCGAGTGGCCGGCCTCCTTCTCGCGCAGCTCGTTGAACTCCTTGGCTCCGTTGTCCTGGTCGTCGATGAAGCGCTTGGCGAACGAACCGTCCTGGATCTCGGACAGGACTTCCTTCATCCGGTCCTTGACCGAGGAGTCGATGATCCGCGGCCCGGAGACGTAGTCGCCGTACTCGGCGGTGTCCGAGACGCTCCAGCGCTGCTTGGCGATGCCGCCCTCATGGATGAGGTCGACGATGAGCTTGAGCTCGTGCAGCACCTCGAAGTAGGCGATCTCGGGCTGGTAGCCGGCCTCGGTCAGCGTCTCGAAGCCCGCCTGGATCAGGTGCGAGACGCCGCCGCAGAGCACCGTCTGCTCGCCGAACAGGTCGGTCTCGGTCTCCTCGGTGAACGTCGTCTTGATGACGCCGGCGCGGGTGCCGCCGATCGCCTTGGCGTAGGACAGCGCCAGTGGCCAGGCGTTGCCGGTGGCATCCTGCTCCACACCGAGGATGTCCGGGATGCCGCGACCGGCGACGAACTCACGGCGCACGGTGTGACCGGGGGCCTTGGGAGCCACGAGCACGACGTCGACGCCCGCGGGCGGCTGGATGAAGCCGTAACGGATGTTGAAGCCGTGACCGAACACGAGGGCATCGCCCTCGACCAGGTTCGGCTCGATCGACTCGGCGTAGAGCGTGCGCTGCACCTGGTCCGGCGCGAGGATCACGACGACATCGGCCTCCTCCGCCGCCTCGGCGGGAGTCAGGACGCGCAGTCCCTCGGCCTCGGCCTTGGCGCGGCTCTTGGAGCCCTCCGGCAGACCGACCCGCACGTCGACGCCCGAGTCGCGCAGGTTGAGCGCATGGGCGTGGCCCTGGCTGCCGTAGCCGATGACGGCCACCTGCTTGCCCTGGATGATGGACAGATCTGCATCGTCGTCATAGAACAACTCAGCCACGGGTGATTCTCCTTGCGTTGTGTGATGGACGTCAGTTTCTGGGGTCGACCGCTAGACGGCGCTCTGCGCGCCTGGCACTGCCCGAAGGGTGCGGTCGGTGATGGATCGTGAGCCGCGGCCGATCGCCACGCGACCGGACTGCGCGATCTCACGGATGCCGAAGGGCTCGAGGACGTTGAGCATCGCGGCGAGCTTACCGGCGTCGCCGGTGGCCTCGATCGTGACCGAGTCCTGGGCGACGTCGACGACCTTGGCGCGGAACAGCTGAACGGTCTCGAGCACCTGCCCGCGGGTCTGCTGATCGGTCTTGACCTTGATCAGCATGAGCTCACGCTCGACGGCGGCACTCGGTTCGAGCTCGACGATCTTGAGCACCTGCACGAGCTTGTTGAGCTGCTTGGTGACCTGCTCGAGCGGCAGCTTGTCGACATTGACGACGATCGTCATGCGGGAGATCTCCGGGATCTCCGTCGGTCCGACCGCGAGGCTCTCGATATTGAAGCCGCGCCGCATGAACAGGCTGGAGACGCGGGCGAGCACGCCGGGGCTGTTCTCGACCAGGACGCTCAGGGTATGCGTACTCATGCCGTCACCCCCTGGACCGAGATGTGCCGGGTATTCGTCAACCCGGGCACTCCCTGGTCGACGAATCTGGAGCACATCTCGGTTCTCCGCTCGCTCACAGGTCATCCTCTTCCCAGTCGGGCGCGAGATCACGCGCGATCTTGATGTCGTCATTGCTGGTGCCGGCGGCGACCATGGGCCACACCATCGCATCGCGCTCGACCACGAAGTCGATCACGACGGGCACGTCGTTGATGCTGAGCGCCTTGGCGATGACATCGTCGAGGTCGTCCTCGCTCTCGCAGCGCAGCCCGACACAACCGTACGCCTCCGCCAGCTTGACGAAGTCGGGGATCCGGCGTGCGCCGATCGACTCCGGACCGGTACTGAGGTCGGTATTGGAGTAGCGCCCCTCGTAGAACAGCGTCTGCCACTGGCGCACCATGCCCAGCGAGGAGTTATTGATGACGGCGATCTTGACCGGGATGCCCTCGAGCGCGCAGGTGGCGAGCTCCTGGTTGGTCATCTGGAAGCAGCCGTCGCCGTCGATCGCCCACACGACGCGATCCGGGGCGCCGGCTTTGGCGCCCATCGCGGCAGGCACGGCATAGCCCATGGTCCCGGCGCCGCCGGAGTTGAGCCACTGACGCGGGCGTTCGAAGTCGATGAACTGGGCGGACCACATCTGGTGCTGACCCACGCCAGCGACATAGGTGGCGTCCGGTCCCGAGAGGGCGCTGATGCGCTCGACGACCGTCTGCGGGGCCAGGCCCTCCGCGGGCTTGTCATAGGAGGGCGCGAACCTGGACTTCAGTCCCTGCACGAAGGAACGCCAGGCCGAGTACTCCCCGACCAGGGCGTCCTCCTCGGCCTGCTTCTGCAATGCGCGGACGAGGTCGGCGATCACCTCACGGGCGTCACCCACGATCGGCACGTCGGCGGTGCGGTTCTTGGAGATCTCCGCGGGATCGATGTCGGCGTGGACGACCTTGGCGTTCGGGGCGAAGGACTCCAGGTTCCCGGTCACCCGGTCGTCGAAGCGGGCACCAAGGGTGATGAGCAGGTCCGACCGCTGCAGGGCACCGACGGCCGCCACCGTGCCGTGCATGCCGGGCATGCCGAGATTCAACTCGTGGGAGTCGGGGAAGGCACCCCGCGCCATCAGCGTGGTGACGACGGGGATCTGGGTCAGCTCGGCGAGCACCTTGAGCTCCGCCGCCGCGTTCGCCTTGATGACGCCACCGCCGACGTACAGGACGGGCTTGCGAGCCTCGGCGATCAGCTTCGCCGCCTCGCGGATCTGCTTGTTGTGCGGCCGCGAGGTGGGACGGTAGCCCGGCAGCGCCAGCTCGTGCGGCCAGCGGAAGCTGGTGGGCCCCTGCAGCGCGTCCTTGCTGATGTCGACCAGGACCGGTCCCGGGCGGCCGGTCGAGGCGATGTGGAAGGCCTCGGCGATCGCGCTCGGGATGTCAGCCGGATCGGTCACGAGGAAGCTGTGCTTGGTGATCGGCATGGTGATGCCGCGGATATCGGCCTCCTGGAAGGCATCCGAGCCGATGACCCCGCTGGCCACCTGGCCTGTGATCGCGACGATCGGCACCGAGTCCAGGTAGGCGTCGGCGATGGCGGTCACCAGGTTGGTGGCGCCCGGACCCGACGTGGCCATGCAGACGCCGACCTTGCCGGTCTCCATCGCATAGCCCTCGGCGGCATGTCCCGCGCCCTGCTCATGGCGGACGAGGACGTGCCGGATCGAGGAGTCGAACAGCGGATCGTAGGCGGGGAGGATCGCGCCTCCGGGAATGCCGAAGATCGTGTCGACGCCCACGCGCTCCAGGGCGCGGACGAGGCTCTGCGCCCCGGTGATGATCTCGGCCGGCGGTTCGGTCATCTCGCGGTCCATCTCTGCTCAGTGGTCGGTACTTCGGGCGTGCAGCTCACATAAAAAAACCCTCCGGCCCGTTGGGGCAGTGGAGGGAGGCGATCGTCGGAGACGACCGCCTAGGAAACTACGAGAAGCTGTGCACGCACGCGTCCAGTGTGCGCCCTGCAGGTCGGCTGGTCAAGTTCTGAGACGGCTTCTTCCACGATGTGGACCGCCCCGTTGTGCGCATCCCGACACGAGCCGTGTTGAATGGCTTCGGAGCGCTTCACCGGGGGCGCCGCTAGGAAAGGTACGCCATGAAGCTGTTCACCAAGACCGCAGCCGCGGTCTCGACCGCCGTGCTCGTCGGATCACTCGCCGCCTGCGGCGGCTCCGACCGCCCCAGCCAGCAGGAGATCGCCGATTCGCTGAGCTCCGGGGACTCCGCGCTCGGCACCGCGGTGCCCGAGGAGGCCGCCGACTGCTTCGCGAAGGTCTTCCACGAGTCCGACCTTTCCGATGACGCCCTTCAGTCGCTCATCGAGGGCGATGAGGACTTCGAGGCATCCGATGAGGACAAGGAAGCTGCCGAGGACGTGCAGACTGATCTGCTCGAGGAGTGCTCCGACGTCGAGGCACAGTGAGCCGTTGGGTTCGGCCCCGGGCCGGGCCGAACCACCTCACCAGGGTGAGGGGCGGAAGTCCTTGAGGAAGACGCCGTAGAGATCCTCGCCCGCTTCTCCTCGCACGATCGGGTCGTAGACCCGTGCCGCGCCGTCGACGAGGTCGAGGGGCGCCTTGAAGCCCTCCTCGGCCAGCCGGACCTTGGTGATGTGCGGCCGCTCGTCGGTGATCCAGCCGGTGTCGACGGCGGTCATGAGGATGCCCTCGCTCTCCAGCATCTCCCCCGCACTCGTGCGGGTCAGCATGTTGAGCGCGGCCTTGGCCATATTCGTATGGGGATGACCCGGCCCCTTGTAGGCCCGGGCGAACTGGCCTTCCATCGCCGACACGTTGACCACATAGGCTCGCCGCGCTCCCGCCTCCACCGCTGCGGCCATCGCGGGCCGCAGGCGGCTCGCCAGGATGAACGGCGCGACGCTATTGCACAGCTGCACCTCGAGGAGCTCCAGCGCGTCGACCTCTCCCACGTGCTGCACCCAGCTGTTCGTGTCCACGACATCGGGCACCAGTCCCCCGGCATCGATGCGCTCCAGATCCGCCGACCCTGCCGTCAGCGCCATCGCGGTCAGCGCATCGGCGGTGTTCGCGTCTCCAGCCAGCACCGGATGCGAGGCGACCGACCCGACGAGCGAAGCCGGATGCGCGTCACTGGTGTGACCGAAGGTGATCAGTTCGGGCATCGGGCCGGCTGAGAGCTCGGTGGTCTCCGCATCGGCCAGGTGCTGGTAGGCGCCCGGCGAACGCTTGACGGTCTGCGCGGCATTGTTGATGAGGATGTCCAGAGGCCCAGCGGCAGCGACATCATCGGCGAGACCGATGACCTGGGCGGGGTCGCGCAGGTCGATGCCGACGATCTTCAGCCGGTCCATCCACTGGTCGCTGTCGGGCAACTGGCGGAACCGCCGCACCGCATCGCGTGGGAAACGGGTCGTGATGGTGGTGTGAGCCCCGTCGCGCAGCAGCCGCAACGCGATGTACATGCCGATCTTCGCGCGCCCGCCGGTGAGCAGCGCCCTCTTGCCCGTGAGATCAGTGCGGGCATCCCGCTTGGCGTGGCTCATCGCGGCGCAGTCGGGGCAGAGCTGGTGGTAGAAGGCGTCGACGACCGTGTAGTCGGTCTTGCAGATGTAGCACGGGCGGGCGACCTTCAAGGTTCCCGCGGTGGCGCCCTTGGCCTGCGAGACAAGCGGCAGACCGGCGGTCTCGTCGTCGATGCGCCGCGCCGACCCGGTGGCGGTCGCCTCGACGACGGCGCGATCGGCGGCGGCGATCTCGGCCCGCTTCGCCCTGCGACGCTGCTTCTTGACGTCCTTGTAGAACTTGCCGCACGCGCGGCGCAGCGCGATATAGGCGTCATCCTCCTCGCCGAGGAACTGGGCCTCGCCGAGGACCTTCAGCGCGACGGCGAGCTCATCGGGATCGATCGTTGACACCGCGCGATCCTACCGGGCGACGCCCCGGCGGGATCAGCGCGCCAGGTCGTCCATCGCGAAGGAGACGGTGAAGGGGCGCTCGACGGTCGCAGTCTCCCCCGGCGTCCAGCTGCCCAGCTCGGTGTAGACGGCGTCGCCGGGATGCAGCGCATAGGCGGTGAGGCTCAGCTCGGGATCGGTCTCGACCCGCCAGAAGCCCTCGATCCCCCACATCGCGTACTGGGCCGGCTTGGTGATGCGGTCGGTGGTCACCGACGACGGCGACACCACCTCAACCGCGAGCAGCACATCGGTCGGGGCCAGCCAGAGACCGACCGGGCGGACATCGCGCGGAACCACGGCCACGTCGGGCTGACGAAAGTTGCTCTCACCGAGCTGGATGCCGAATTCGGCACCGACGAGATAGTCATCGCCGAGTGAGCGTTGAAGGACCGCTACCAGTCGAGAGGCGACCCGTGTGTGCCCCCAGAGGGGCGGAGGGCTCACTTCCAGCCGCCCGTCGACCAGTTCGAGCTTGCCCTCGTGGTCGGGCATCTCCTCGACGGTGTACCGCCGCGAGAAATCGCCGAGCACCGACATGACGCACCTCCTGATGCCACTATTCCACGCGACCACCGCATGAGGCGATGGTCGCGTGGACGTGGCGTCAGGTCGAACGTCTATCCACAGTGAGCACCGTCGGCAGCCGCTTCACCGGAGAAGCCGTTCGCAGGAGCCGGCCTGCCGCGGTACCTCGGAGCTCAATCGCGACGCCACATCGCGACGAGCGCGATCATCAGCGCCGCGACACCGGCGACGACAGCCCACGCCGACAGGAATCCCCATCGGTCCACCACGATTCCGGCTAGGAGCGGACCGACCATGAAACCGAGGAACAGACCGAGCGATACCCGCCCGGTACCGCGTCCGACCGATCCGGAGGGGACCACTCGGACGACAGCGAGCATGATGATGGCGTTGGCCGCCAACGCACTGAAGCTGAACATCGACGCGCCCACCCATACCAGCCACTCACCGCAGCGGTGAGCCGCGAAGACGGCGGCGACGGCGACCAAAGCCACGACGGCCAGTCCGCTGAGCAACCGCCGCAGATCGGTGACCCGACCGGCAAGACCGCCCCAGAGGAGCCTCGCGAGGACACCGAAGCCACCCAGCACTGCTGCGATCAGGCCGGCTCGTGTCACCGATGCTTCCAACTCCTCATATAGGTACAACGGCAGGTAGACATTCGTCGCCTGAACCACGATCCCGAGCAAGAAGGCGTAGCCGCTGAGCCACCAGACCGCCGCGGGTACCTGTCCGGGAGACAACGGATCGTGCCGGCTCGAGTCGGGCAGCGATAGCGGAACAAGGCGCATCGTCGGCAGGAGCCCGACCGCGACGATGAGCCCGCTGCCGATGATCGCGTACCGCCACCCGACGATGACGGCAACGGACGGCAAAACCAGTCCGGCGAAGAGCTGCGCGCCCTGAACGCCCGACTGCTTGATGCCGAGGACGACGCCTTGACCACTGCGCTCGACCTGCGCCGCTACCAGACGATTGCTCACTGGGTTGGACAGCGACTGGACCGCGCCGGAGATCGACAACGCCACCAGAAGCCACCCGTAGCTTCCCGCCACTCCCCCGATCAGCACGGCAGCGAAGGCCAGGACGAAGATCCCGATCAGCACGACACGTTCATCGAGGATGTCTGCGACGACACCAGCCGTGATGGTGCACACGCTCGCCGCTCCGAAAGTGAAGAGCCACAGCGAGCCGAACTGCGTCGCGGTCAGACCGAGCGACTCCACCATCAGCGGTCCGAGGGCGCTGACGGAGTAGTGGAGCAACGGCCCCACCGCCATCACGAGCGCGAGGTACGCGCTCAGGGCACCACGGCTCCAGCCCACCTACGCGCCGCTCTCTTCATCACCGGCGGCGCGCCCGGTGCCCCGACCACGTCGCCTCCGGGCAGCGCCGCACGGCCTCCCGCTCACTGCAGGCCGTCGAAGATCACCGAATCCGGCGGCTGATCGGCGAGATAGCCCGTCTGGATACCGGCCTCGAACACCGCCCGGATACCTTCGGTCACGTCGCTCGCCGGTGCTACCCGCAGTCGCAACCTCTCGTCGTTGTCCTCGATGAGCTTCTGGATGACCTCCGCATCTCCGCCGGGGATCGTCTTGGCGATCAATGCGCCCGCCTCCTCAGGGTTGTCCAACACCCAGTCGGCGGCCGCCTTGTACGTGTCGTAGAGGGACTGCACCTCATCGGGATGTTCATCGACCCAGGCAGTCTGAGCGGCCACGCCCAGATAAGGAATGTCACCGGTACCGAACTCGGACTCCCACGCGTCGTAGTCGAGATCGACGGTGCGGATGTCCGAGACCGAGGCCAGCAGCGACGAATAGGCCGGCTCCCACAGCTGTGTGGCATCGGCACGGCCGGTCTGTGCCATCGTCGACAATCCGGCCGTCGTCTGATTCTGCGTCTCGACCTCGTTGAGATCGAGTCCGATGTCTTGGGCGAACCAAGCGAACATCGCATAGTTCGTCGTGCCCGTCGCGGCGGCGAGGGTGTGGCCGGGGAGATCGGTCAGGCTCTCGATATCGGGGTCCGAGGTCACCACTGTGCCGTAGAAATCGAACAGGTTGAACAGATAGGTGACATCCGCGCCTCGTTCGGTTCGCAAGCCCTCTGACAGCAGAGCCGCGCTCCCACCGACGTCATAGTGCCCAGCCCCGAACTCCGAGTTGTAGTTGTCCGGTGTGGCGTACGTGAACTGCAGGTCGAGTCCGTGCTCCGCGTCCAGTTCACGTTCCTCGATGACGGCAGGCAGGAAGGCGCCCAATGACGGAGCTTGGAAGGCGACGATCTTGACCGTGGTGCTGTCACCGCCGCCATCTGAGCCACAGGCCGTCACTCCGGCGACGGCTAGAAGCGTCGAAGCGCCGATCGCGGCGGTACGGCGTAGCACGTTTCTCCGCGGTACGGGGTTCCAGGACATGCTGCTCTCGTTTCTATCGATGGGATCAACTTCGGGCTCGGGGAAGGCGGGGAATGGGTTCTATGGCAGGAAGCTCGCTCGCTCCCGTCCCTCGGGATACGGCAACACGTAGGTCACGGGAATTCGCCCTGGCCCGGCCACGCGGCGCTGGCGGCGGCCGACCACCATCCCGATGAGACCGGCGATCAACGCGGCGGCGATCGCCGGGAGACCCTTGCGCAGCATCGGCAGCACGATCGTGCGCACGACGTCGAGGTCGTCCTGGGCGAGCGCGGCCGATCCCGTCACGCCGCTGCCCGTATCCCCCGCCGACGGTTCCGGACCGGAGACAGGGGGGCTGTCGTCGCCGCCACCGATCATGACCTCGAGACGACGGACGAACTCATCGACCATCGTGTTGCTGACCTCGGCGAGCAGGCTGCGGCCGAATTGGGCGGCCCGGCCCGAGACATTCAGCTCGGTGGTGACGTCGACGAGTGTGCCGCCCTCCACCGGTTTGAGCTCGGCAGTGATCAGAGCGTTTGCCGAACCGCTGCCTTTCTGCTCACGGCCGCGGGCGTCGATCACGGCTCGATGGGCGACGTCATCGCGCTCACGAAAGCTGGCTGTGCCTTGATACTTCGCGCTGATCGGCCCGATGCGGGTCGACAAGCCGCCGCGGTACTCACCGTCGACGACATCATCGAGCGCCGCTCCCGGCAGGCAGGTGGCTACTCGGGGAAGGTCGGTCAGCAGCGCCCAGGTCTGCTCGACGGGCAGATCGACACGGAATTGATGCTTCAGCTCGATCATGCGCGTTCCTTCGGTCCGTCGGTAGCCGGCCAGTAAGAGACCGGGTTCAGAATCCGGCTGGTCATCTCGGCCACGATGGGGCCATCCGCCTCCGACGAGGCCTTCGCCTGCTTCCAGTCCGGATCGTTCTGGAACCTGGACCAGGCCAGCTGTTGGGTATCGAGATCGTCGAACCGGAGCAGGTAGAGGATGCGTGTCGGATCCTCACGGTCCTGCCAGAAGCCGATCACGTCCAGGCCGTGGCGCTCGAACAGCGGGAGCGTGTCGTCGGCGAACCGGTCGTGCACCTTCTGCTCTGCTCCCTCATGGGCGACGTACTCGCGCAGTTCGTAGATCATGAAGCTCTCCGTCCCTCGTCTGATGTAGTACTGGTGGCTGCCGCCCGGTCGGCGGCTTTCTGCACGGCTCGTTCGAGCAAAGTCCCCGCCACGTCACGGCGGTAGTCCGCGGTGGCGTGCAGGTCGGCCGTCGGTGTGACCGTCTGTCGGGTCACCGACGCGGCCTCTTTCAAGCACGCGGCGGTAGGAGCTCGGCCGACGAGAACGGCCTCAGCCTCGGCTGCGCGGTGCGGTGTGCTCGCGACCCCGGTCAGGCACAGCCGCGCGTCACGGATCGTTCCGTCGTCAGCCAGGCTGATCTGGGCGCCCGCTCCCACCAGGGCGAAGTCACCGCGCCGCCGCCCGATCTCGTCGAAGGCGCCTCCCGTGGCTGGTCCCGCGGGGAGGATCTCGACTCGGGCCAGCAGTTCGTCGGGGCGAAGGGCTGTGACGAGATTCGCCACGAAGAAGTCCTCTGCCGGGATGCGGCGGACGCCCCCGGGGCCGAGCACGACCAACTCGGCATCGAGTGCCCTGGCGACGGCCGGCAGCTCGGCCGCCGGGTCCGCATGCGCGATACTGCCTCCGATCGTGCCGCGTGCCCGGATCGCCTCATGCGCGATGAAAGGGATGGCGGCCGCCATCAGCGGAGCGGCGGTGGCGACGGCAGGTGAACGACCGGCCTGGGCATGCGTCACCATGGCGCCGATCGACAACCCGTCCTCGGTGCGTTGCAATGCCGAGAGTGACGCGATGCGGCCGAGATCGATCAGATGCCCCGGGCGGGCCAGCCGGAAGTTCAGCAGGGGCACCAGGCTCTGGCCTCCTGCGAGCACTTTGCCGTCGTCTCCGTGGGCGGCCAGCAGATCCACTGCCTCGGTTAGCGTCTCAGGACGGTGCAGCTCGAAGTCGACCGGTTTCACGGTCGCTCGCCCCCGATCAACCGACGAGCGTTGCCGCCGTCGATGAGAGCCCGCTCGACGGCGGAGAACCGTGCCTCCTCGATGACCGAGCGGGGAGTCAGGTCCCCGATCGGGAAGGGATAGTCCGACCCCAGCAGCACCCGGTCGGCCCCGACTTTGTCGACCAGGAAGCGCAGCGAAGGGGCGTCGAAGATGACACTGTCGAAGTACAGCTGCTGGAAGGACTCCAGCGGATCGGCCGTGGTGTCGGGATTCATCGCGTGATTGCGCATGAGCCTGCCGAGCACGTACGGCAGCGCCGCTCCCGCATGGGCGACCAGCAGTTTGGCGCGGTGATACCGCGCGGGCACGCCCGCGTAGAGCAGTCGAGCGAGGCTGACGGTGGTGTCCTCCAGGCGGGCGAGCCCATTGACGAGGCCGAAGTCGTGGTAACGATCGCTGGCACCGCCGAAGCCGGGGTGCAGGAACACGAGCGCCTCGGTCTCGTCGGCGGCCTCCCAGAACGGGGTGAGAGACGGGTCGTCGAGGTCGGTCGTGCCGACCCTGGTGGCGATCATCACGCCCGGCAGCCCGTCGGCGCGCTGCTGTCGCAGTGCATCTGCCGCACGCTGCGGATCCTGCAGCGGCAAGGTCCCGAGAGCCAGCTGTCGCGGGTCGTCGGCGATCGTCTCGACGATGGCCCGAGTCAAGGTCTCCGCCCATTCAGCGCCTTCGTCGCCGCGGAGCTGATAGCCGAAGATGTCCAGCCATCCGCCGACGAGCTGCAGGTCGATGCCGTTCTCGTCCAGCCACCGTCCGCGCCGCTCCTGGTCGGTCAGACCGGGTGAGACGGGTCGGGTCGGCTCGCCGCCCGCGAAGGAGACGCGATAGGTCTCCTCATGGGCGGTGACCTCGATGTGCGGGAAGCGCACCTCGCCGCTGTGCATGCGCTCCAGCAGGTGCCGGGGTGCCAGATGCGCGTGGGTGTCGATGACGGTGGCTTCCTGGGGAGGGGTGGTGTTCACAGGGCTCCTTCGCGGTCGCGCTCCGCGCCGCGCAACGCGGCCCAGATGTCGCTGGGTTTGATCGGTAGAGAGTGGATGGGACCGGCGCCGAGGCCACTGAGGGCATCGTTGACGGCGCCGGCGACGGCCGCCGGTGCGCCCATGTATCCGGCCTCGCCGACACCTTTCTGACCATGGGTGGTGAAGGGCGACGGGGTGCAGTGCTCGGCGTCCACGATCTGTGGAACCTCGTGTGCACTGGGCAGCAGATAGTCGATGAACGACTGCGTGAGCGGCTGACCGGCATCGCTGAAAGCGAACTGCTCGTAGAGCGCGACGCCGATTCCGTGGGCGGTGCCGCCGTACACCATGCCGCGCACGACATCGGGGTTGATCACCGTGCCGCAGTCGTGGGCGATGTAGTACTTCGTCAAGTCCACCTTCGCCGTGCCCGGATCGATCTCCGCGAGGACCACATGGACCTCGAAGGAGTAGCACGGATAGAGCTGCACGGTCCCGTCCGGCGCGGTGAGTGTGCCTGACCGAGGAGTATGCGCCACGTGGACGACCTCGAGCCCGGGCTGCATGTCCGCTGGCATCAGATGCTGTTTGCGATGCGCGACGGCCACGAGATCGTCCCAGCCGATGAAGCGCGTAGCATCACCGGCCACGACGACCGCACCGTCACGGTATTCGACCTGGTCGGCCGGGAGATCGAGCATCCCGGCGCCGATCGCGCACAGCTTGGTCTTCAGCTCCGTTGCCGCGCCGTGGACCGCACGCCCGAGGACGATCGTCATGCGGCTGCCGACCGGGCTCTGCGACGGGAAGCCGGTGAGCGAGTCGGCGCGGATCACCGCGATATCGTCCGGCGCTATGCCCAGCTCTTCACCGACCAATGTCGCGATCATGGTCTCGTGTGCTTGTCCGGCCGACGAGATCGAGATGATCGCCGTGACACGCCCTGACCCGTCGACACGGAGGCGGCAGGCCTCGGGGAAGGTCGTCTTGTCGTTGCGGGGATTCATGATGTTCTCGAAGATCGCGTTGCCACCGCCGGGCTCGAGGCAGGCAGCGAAGCCGATACCTGCGAGACGGCCTTGCGCCCGCAGGTCGTCGCGTTCAGCCAGCAGCGACGTGAGGTCCGAGATCTCGATGGCCTTGTCGAGCACGCCCGGGTAATCGCCCGAGTCGTACTCAGTGCCGCTGGGGATCCGGTACGGGAACTCGTCGGGTCCGATGAAGTTCCGGCGCCTCAACTCCAGCCGATCCACGCCCAGATCCCGGGCGACGGCGTCGACCGCAGCCTCGATCGCGTAATTGGTCGGCGACTGGCCGAAGCCTCGAACCGCGACCTGCCCGGTCTTGTTGGTCGTGACCGCGGTGGCGTTGTATGCCGCGCTCGGTATCCGATACGGGCCGACGATCGCGCCGATCGGCTTCGCGAGCTGCAGTGGCGAGCGGCCGGGGTAGGCCCCCTCGTCGTCCAGCACGTCGATGCGGATCGTGGTGAACTCGCCGTCGGCGGTGTACCAGAGCTCGACCTCGAACAACCGGTCCGGGCCGTGGAAGTCACCGCCGTGCATGTTCTCGCTGCGGTCCTCGATCAGTTTGACCGGTACGCCGAGCCGGCGGGCCAGGAAGCCGGCGAGGACGCCGTGTTTGATGCCTCGCTTGACGCCATAGCTGCCGCCGACGTCGACGTCGAAGTGGACACGCACACTGTTGCTGGGTATCCGCAGCGCCTCGGCCACCTGGTCGGGGAATTGCGGCATCTGGATCGAGGCCCAGACATCGAGCACGTCCCGGTGCTGGTCCCACTGCGCGACGACGCCGAAGGTCTCCAGCGGCACGGTCGAGTTGCGGTTCCAGCGCGTCGTCACGGTGGTGGAGCGACCAGCACGGGCGCGGTCCGCATCGACATCGCCCCAGACGAAACGACGCTGCGCCATGACATTGGTGCCATGCGAGGGATGCACGAGTGGAGCTTCGTCTTGCGCCGCATGCTCGGGGTCCATGACGAACGGCAGAGGTTCGTAGTCGACCACGACCACTTCGGCGCCGTCCTCCGCGATGGCACGGGAGTCGGCCACCACGGCGGCGATCCACTCGCCCGCGTACCGCGTCGACTCGACAGCCAGCGGGCGCCATTGGACCTCGGGAACATCGAGATACTGCCGCAACGGGTTTGTCTCGGCCGCCAGCTCGGCGCCCGTCACCACGGCGACGACGCCGGGGATCTTCAGGGCCTCCTCGGTGTCGATCGACACGATCCGGGCATGGGGATGCGGACTGGTCACCAGGCCGACGTGCAGCGTGCCCGGCGGCATGATGTCGGCGACGTAGCATCCGCTGCCGGTGACGAATCGTCGGTCCTCGCGGATACGGCCGGGCTGTGAGAGGTATCGATGACCGGGTTCGTGATGCACCCCGGAAGCCACACTCTCGTGAGTGACCGTCATGTCAGGCGCTTGCTCATCGATCGTCGTCATGGCGTGCTCACCTTGTCCTCCTCCGCGATGCCAGCGACGACAGTGGCCACGGCCTCGCGGATCTGCACATAGCCGGTGCAGCGGCAGATATTGCCGCCGATGGCCTCATCGATGTCCTCGGTGCTGGGGGTGGGGTTGCTGTCGACCAAGGCCTGCACGGCCAGGACCATGCCCGGCGTGCAGAAGCCGCACTGCAGCGCGTGGGTCTCGCAGAACGCGTCTTGAACGGCATTGAGTTCGCCCCGCGGACCGGACAGTCCCTCGATCGTCGTGACCGACTGCCCATCGGCCTGCGCGGCGAGCATGATGCACGAGCGAATCGGCGTGCCGTTGAGCAATACCGTGCAGGCCCCGCAGACACCGTGCTCACAGCCCAGGTGGGTACCGGTGAGACCCAGTTGGTCACGCAGGAAGTCCGCCAAGCTGGTGCGCGCAGATGTCGCGCAGGTCCGCCACTCCCCGTTGACCTCGAGGCCGACATGCTGATCCGTGGTCATCATCTACTCCTTCGCGGCGGCAGCATCGAGCTGCTCGCAGAATGCATGGACTTCGGCGGCGAAATCGCCGGGATTGTCGGCATTGGACAGGTGACCGGCGTCGGGCAGCACCACCAGATCGGCTCGCGCCAGACCGGCGACGATCTCCTCCGAAAGCGGTCTCGGGGTCTTCTGATCGCGATCGCCCCACACGACGCGAGCCGGGGCGGCGACCCTGCCGAGGAGGTCGCGGATGTCTATCCCGAAACACGCCTCGACTGCAGCGATGTAGCTGTCCCTGTCCATCTGCGCGATCGCGCGACGCACGGCCTCGGCGTCGGGCGGATACGGTTCGCGGAACGTGTCCGCGAGGTACCGATCGGCGACTGCCGGCATCGACAGAGTCGTGGCCTGCTCGACCGAGCTCGCGATCTTCGCGGCAGCCACCTCGGCATCGAGACCGACGAAGCTGTCGGCGACGACCATGCCTCGCACGCGCTCGGGACGGTGTGCGGCGAGAGCGATCGCCTGTATGCCGCCCAGCGAGACTCCCACCACCGTGCACCGGCCCGCGTCCGCGTCATCCAGGATCGCCACGAGATCCTCGGTCCACGACGTCACCGACTGCTCCGTGGCTGCTTCGGACGATCCGTGGCCCCGCGTATCGGGCAGGATCAGCCGATACTGCTCCTGCAGCAAGGCGCGGCATCGCCCCCACATGCCACGGTCGGCGCCGAGGCTGTGCAACAGGAGCAGCGTGGGCAGGGCGGGGTCGCCGGCGACCTCGTATCCGAGCATCGTGCCGTCGGGTGACCGAGCAAATCGGTCGGTCATGCGCTCGACGCCTTCGCCGACGGGGTGCCCACTACGGTGTCACCGCCGCCGGGGTCCATCGCCCGCAGCACCCGCTGCCGCAACGCGTCGACGTCCTCCTGAGTGGCATCTGGATCGAGGTGGACATCGTCGGCGAGATGTCCGGGCGGACGCATCACCAGAACACGGTTGCCCAGCGAGAGCGCCTCGGCGATGTTGTGGGTGATGACGACCCCTGTCTTGTTGCCGGCGCGGACCAACTCCACGAACTCCGCGCGCAGCGCCTTCGCGGTGATCTCGTCCAGCGCCGAGAAGGACTCGTCGCACAGGATCAGCTCGGGGTCGACCGCGAAGGCCCGTGCGAGCGACACACGCTGACGCTGGCCGCCCGAGAGCTGGTGCGGGTAGGAATTCTCACGGCCGGCCAGTCCGAGCCGTTCGAGCCAGTCGCGGGCCACCGGTTCCCAGCGCTCCTTCTCGATGCCGGCGAACTTCATCCCCACGCAGACGTTCTGCAACGCGGTGCGCCAGGGCAGCAGTCGGGCGTCCTGGAAGACGACGGCGACCTTGCGACGGAACCAGTCGAACTCGGTATAGGGGTCGTGCCCCTGCACCTGGACGGTCCCTCGCGTCGGCGCGAACAGACCGAGGGTCAGGTTGAACATCGTGGACTTGCCGCAACCGGTGACACCGACGACGGAGACCAGCTCGCCACGGCTGATCGTGAAGTCCAGGTTCTCGACCGCACGATGACCCGGGAATGTCTTCTCGACGCGGTCGAACTCGATGATGGCGTCGTTCTCTGGAGCGTAGGTGGTCATGGTCATCCCTTCGTCGTGACGGGCTCTTCGGCCGAGGGGGCGGAGAGCTTGGCGGCCGGCGCCTGTGGAATGGCGCGATAGCGCAGCACATAGGACTCGACGGCGTCGATGGCCGCTTGCAGGATCAGCATGCAGACGGCCAGGAGAAGGGTCCATGAGACGACTGCGGCCATATCGAAGAGCTGCTGAGCGGTCAGGAGCTGCGAACCGACTCCGACGGTGGCGCCGACCAGCTCCGCGATCAGCACCATGCGAATGCCGAGTCCGAGGTTCACCTTCCAGGCGGTGAACAGTCCCGGCGTGATGGACGGCAGGGTCACCTCGCGGAAGAGCGCCCAGCGCGTCGGGCGGAATGACCGCGCCATATCGCGCAGCTCCGCCGGAATGGCGCGATAGGAGTCGTAGGTCTGCAGGGCGAAGCCGGGCAGCGTCACCAGCAGCATGACGAACCAGACACGCAGCTCGACATTGGAGAACCAGATGACGGCGATGATGACCCAGGACAGCGAAGGGATCCCCTGCACGAATCGCACGATCGGCAGCAGGTAGCCCGCCGCGAGAGCGTTCGCGCCGGTGAGCAGACCGATGGCGACGCCGACGATGAACGAGCACACGAGGCCGAAACCGACGCGTGCCAGCGTCGTGAACAGGTTCTCCAGGCCTTCGGCGCTCGTCACGGTCGCCCACAGATGCTCGGCGACGTCGAGAATGGGCGGGACGTTATAGCCAGAGACCAGGGTGGCCGCGATCTGCCAGACCACCAGGAAGAGGACGAGCAGGATCGCGATCTTGGGATCCGCGAGCCGCTGCCACACGGGCTTGCGGGTCGCGGGAGCCAGCCCCTCGTCGGGCTTCGTCGCCTCCGGGATGGCCATCAGGACTCCCCTCCAACGGTGGTCAGCTGCGTCGAGAAGTACCGCCGGTCCCCCAGGGCACGCGAGATGTCGGCGGCCGTCGCGAGCGTCATGTCACGCAGAGCGTCCATACGGTCCGGGCTCATGCGGTGGTCGGGCATGCACAGACCGACCGAGGCGACCACACGGCCGGTGTGATCCCGGATGGGAGCAGCGATGCCGCTGACATCGTCGCGGTAGCTGCATTGGTTGATGCCGTAGCCGCGTTCACGCACGTCGGTGAGCATCTCGCCGAGCTCGGCGGGATCGGTGATGGAACGGTCGGTGTACGCGGGCAGAGGCTCCGAGAGGACCCGGTCGATCTCGTCGTGATCGCTGTAGGCCAGCAGGACGCGGCCGGTGGCAACGCAGGTGGCCGGACAGCGACGTCCGACATACGACTTGGCGACGACCTGTTGCGGGCTTTCCAGGCGGTCGATGTAGATGACATCGCCGTGTTCGTACACCCCCAGATGCACGGTCTCGCGCGACTGCTCGTTGAGCGCCTTCAGGTACGGCGCGGTGACCGCGCGCAGGTCCAGATTCTGTGCCCAGAGGCTTCCCAGCTCGAAGCATCGCACCCCCGCCGAGTACCGCCCTGTGGACGCGTCTTGGCTCACGTAGCCGCGCGCTTGCAGTGAGGCGAGGATCCGGTGCGTAGTGGCCTTCGGGGACGCCACCTGTTCCGACAGCTCTGTCAGCGCCGTCGGGGCTCCTGATCGGGCCAGAGCTTCCAGGATGTCGAGTGTGCGAGTGACCAACAACACTGGTTCGGAACTATGTTTCATGTCACACAGTGAACTGGAACACAGTTTCAAAGTCAAGCCTTCGGGGTCGACCTGCCCTAGAAGAGGTGGCCACGAGTCGCCCGTACGGCCTGGGATGGCCGCAAAAAAGACAGCACCGCCAGGACGGACCTGGTGGTGCTGTCAGAAGCGGGTGAGGACCCCCGCCACGTCAGACGACTCGAACGAGCTATCCGCAGACGGCGCCGTCGGCGGCCGAGGACACGAGCTTGGCGTACTTGGCGAGCACGCCCGTGGTGTAGCGCGGCGGGTTGGGCTCCCAGCCCTGCTGGCGACGCTCGAACTCGTCGGCGTCGACCTCGACCTCGAGCGTGCGATTGGCCATGTCGAGCTCGATGATGTCGCCATCGCGGACGAACGCGATCGGACCACCGTCGACGGCCTCGGGCGCCACGTGGCCGACACACAGGCCGGTGGTGCCGCCGGAGAAGCGTCCATCGGTCAGCAGCAGCACGTCCTTGCCGAGGCCGGCGCCCTTGATGGCACCCGTGATCGCGAGCATCTCACGCATGCCGGGACCGCCCTTGGGACCCTCGTAGCGGATGACGACCACGTCGCCCGCCACGATCGTGCCGTCCTCCAGCGCATCCATGGCCGCGCGCTCGCCGTCGAAGACGCGGGCGGTGCCACGGAAGACATCGGAGTCGAAGCCGGCGCTCTTGACGACCGCGCCCTCGGGGGCCAGCGAGCCCTTGAGCACCGTGATGCCGCCGGTGCGGTGGATGGGCTCGGACAGCGGGCGGATGACGCTGCCGTCGACCTTGCCATCGAGGCCGAGGTCGCTGAGGTTCTCGGCCATCGTCTTGCCGGTGACGGTGAGGGTGTCGCCGTTCATCAGGCCCGCGTCCAGCAGCGCCTTCATGACGACCGGGATACCGCCCTTCTGATCGACGTCGTACATGACGTACTTGCCGAAGGGCTTGAGATCGCCGAGATGCGGGACCTTATCGCCGATGCGGTTGAAGTCCTCGAGCGTGAGGTCGACCTCGGCCTCACGCGCGATCGCCAGCAGGTGCAGCACGGCATTGGTGGAGCCGCCGAGGGCCATGACGATGGCGATGGCGTTCTCGAAGGCCTCGCGGGTCATGATCTGGCGAGCCGTGATGCCCTTGCGGAGCAGCTCCACGACGGCCTTGCCGGACTCCTGAGCGAAGCCGTCGCGGCGGCGGTCGATCGCCGGCGGCGCGGCCGAACCCGGCAGGCTCATGCCGAGCGCCTCGGCGACCGAGGCCATCGTGTTGGCGGTGTACATGCCGCCGCAGGCACCCTCGCCGGGGCAGATGTTGCGCTCGATCTTGTCCAGCTGCTCGCGGGAGATCAGACCCTTCATGCAGGCGCCGACACCCTCGAACCCGTCGATCAGCGTGACATCCTCGCCGTCGACCTTGCCCGGCATGATCGACCCGGCGTAGAGGAAGACACTCGCGAGATCGAGACGGGCAGCGGCCATCAACATGCCCGGCAGGCTCTTGTCGCAGCCGGCCAGCAGCACCGATCCGTCGAGCCGCTCGGCCATCATCACGGTCTCGACCGAGTCGGCGATGACCTCGCGGCTCACGAGCGAGAAGTGCATACCCTCGTGGCCCATCGAGATGCCGTCGGAGACGCTGATCGTGCCGAACTCGAGCGGGTAGCCGCCACCGGCGTGCACGCCCTCCTTGGACGCCTTCGCGAGGCGGTCGAGGGAGAGATTGCAGGGGGTGATCTCATTCCAGCTCGACGCCACGCCGATCTGCGGCTTGACCCAGTCGTCGTCGCCCATCCCTACCGCGCGGAGCATGCCGCGCGAGGCGGTCGCCTCGATACCGTCGGTAACCGTCCGGCTACGGGGCTTGATGTCGATCTGGTCCGCGGGAGTGGAGTCGGAAGAGGTCATGGGAAAAGCGTACGACTCGCCTCCGGCAGAACGCCGCGGGGTTATCGCGGAGTCAGAAGAACGGGACGGTCGCGAAGGCGAGCGCCCAGCTGACGAAGCTGCCGACCAGCACGTACTCGGCACGTGTGCCGTCGCCCGGGTCGCGCGAGATCTCGGGGAACCGCAGCACCCCTTTAGCCGCCATGACGGCGGCGACGGCCGCGTATTGCCCCGCGAGCGCCATCGCGAAGATGAACACGCGCTCGATCGGGCCGAGGATTCGACCGCCCTGGAGCTCGCGCTCCTCGTCCAGGACCGCGGGCCCGGCCCGGCGCAGCACCGCTCGTACGACCACATTGGCCGATTGCAGCAGGAAGAGCACGATGCCCAGCCCCAGCACCGCGGTGTCGAGGTCCAGGGTCTCGATCGCCGGTATCTCCAGATCGGCGTACCAGGAACCGATGGGTGCCTCCGTGCGCGGTACGTGCTGTCCGAAGAGGAGGGCGACCGCGAGTCCCGCGGCCAGGGCCAGAGGGCCCCAGACACCCTGGCGAGGCTGGGACGTGAGCCAGAGCATGACGATGGCCATCGCTGGGAGCAGCGTCCAGATGCCGGACCGCTCCAGGCCGAGCATCGCGCCACCGAGCACGTAGACGGCCAGGGCCATGAGGAAAGGAAGCTCCACGGTCCGCAACCGGCCTCCGGCGGGCCGGCGGACGAGATCGGCCGCACCCACGGAGGCCAGGAGCAGGGCGACGACGATCACGGCCGGCCCCAGGCGTCCTTGAGGGCGAGCGCTCCACTGCGACGCAGGCTCTGCGACACGGCCGACTGGGTGATGCCCTCCTGCTCGGCCAGCTCCTCCTGCGTGTGGCCACGCAGGAGCCCGAGCACCAACCGGCGCTGCCGTTCGTCGAGGTCGCTCACGATGTGATCGCGACAGACGGCGTAGGCGTTCACGAACTCCCCCTTCTCGTATCCGTCGGCCGCCCACACACGTGTGCGCAGGCCCCGGATGCGGCGCTCCTGACGCTCGACATCCTCGAGCGCCTCGCGGGCGGCCCACCAGGCCGAGCCGTCCTGGATCAGACCATAGGCGCCGGGTCCGACGATCTCGACGTCACCGACGCCGATCCCGGCGCGACAGTCGGCCGGATGGGGCAGACTCAGCCGAAGGATCATCGCCGCGTCCAGCGCGGTCGCGACATCGGGATAGACCGCCTGGAGCTCGTCGCCTATCGTGGGCTCGAGAGCTTGCACCGCCCCGGGCACCAGCTCGGCCGTGACGGCACACGCCTGCAGCACGGCGCGGTGCAGGGCACCGCGATCGTCCCAGGCGCGGGACTCGACGAGATCGCCGATGATTGCAACAGCCATATGCTGATAATGCCATAGAATCAGCTATCCGCTTCTTTTTGACGCATATCAGCGTTACCGTGTCGACCATGATCGTCGCGCTGGCCTCTGCCCACCCCTACGACACCATCGATGCCGACCTGCCGCTACTCGTCGATGCGCTCTCCCAGCATGGCGTGGAGACGGTGATCCGCTACTGGGACGATCCCCAGGCCCGCTGGGACGATGTCGCCGTCACGCTGGTGCGCTCGTGCTGGAACTACATCGAACGACGGGAGGCGTTCCTGGCCTGGGCCGAACGGATTCCGCACCTGCAGAACGCTGCCGACATCCTGCGGTGGAACACCGACAAGACGTATCTGCGCGATCTGGCCGATGCCGGCATCGACGTAGTGCCGACGCACTGGGATGTCCGCACCAAGGAGGAGCTGCCCGCAGCCTCGGAATGGGTGGTGAAGCCATCGGTCTCCGCGGGCTCCGCCGACACGGCGCGGTGGGCGATGCCCGATGACGCCGTCGCCCACAGCCGTGCCTTGCAGGATGCGGGCCGGACCGCCATGGTCCAGCCCTACATCGCGTCGGTCGACGCTCAGGGCGAGACCGCGATGATCTATACCGACGGCAGGTTCTCGCACGCGATCGTCAAAGGGCCGCGCCTGACCCGGGACTCGACCGCCGGCACGGAGCCGACACGTGCGGAGAGCGTCGTGGCGACGACACCGGAGCCCGCGCACCACGACGCCGCCGAGCGCGTCCTCGGCATCTGCCGGGGTCGCGGTCTCGACCCGTTGTACGCGCGGATCGACCTCGTCGAGGACGCATCGGGCCGGCAACTGCTTCTCGAGCTCGAGCTGACCGAACCATCGCTCTTCCTGCCGCATGCCGGCGGCGCCGCCGACCGTCTCGCCGACGCCGTTCTCCGTCGCGCGGCCGGGTGACACGCCACGGTCAGTCCGCGCTCTTCTCCACGCGCGGCCAGCCTCCGGGATGCTGGCGCATCCAGCGCTCGGCCGCCGCGTACCCCGCCTCGTAGAGCGACTGCTGCTGAACAGCGGTGAGATCGAAGTCGGTCCAGCGCACTCCCTTGGGCTTGGCGAAGATGCTCCGATCGGCGTCGACCGGGTCGCTCACGTGTCGTACCTGCGTGGAGTCGACGGTGGTGAAGACCAGGTTCGTGAGCAGCGACAACGGTCCGGTCACCGGCTTGGCCTTCGCCCGCTCCCCCGCCGGCGAGCTGAGCCGGACGCCGATCGTCGGCCAGCGGCTCGGGCGGCCGTCGGTCCGATCGAAGGCATCGATGGGATAGCTCCGCAGCAGCGACCCGTCGGCGAGCGTGACCGTGCCGAAACGCGACTTGACCCGCACAGGCTCGAAGAGGAAGGGGATGGCCGAGGAGGCGCGGACCGCCCGCGCCACCGGATAGGAGTCGGCGCTGCGGCCGTATCGCGGAAGGTCCCACGGCAGGTACATCACGCGCTGACGTGAGAGATCGCTGGCGGTGACGACCAACCGGTAGGCGCGCTCCGGCGGAAGACAGGACTCGGGATCGTCCAGCCGCAGATCGCCGAAGGAGCGCACCCCCAGGTCGTCGAGCACTCCGGCGAGCCACTGCTGCAGGTACGCGCCCCGGTGCGCCCCGAGATGGAACAGCACACCCCAGGCGTTCGCGGCATTGGGCCACCAGGCCAGTCCCCGGCCGATCGCCCGTCGGTCGAGCATCGCGCGATAGTTCACCGTGCGCATGACATCGTCGACCCGACTCATCGACTCGCCGCGCTGCTGCATCGCGACGATGATCGCGCCCACCACCGCCCCAGCCGATGAGCCGGCGACCCGGGCGAAGCGGTACCCGTGGTCGGAGAGCGCGACGGCCGCCCCCACCAGGGCGATGCCCTTGACGCCGCCTCCCTCGAGCACCAGATCGGTGACACGTTCGCTCGCCATGGGGACAACCTACGTCGATCGCGCCGATGTGACAGCGCATGGCCAGATCCGCGAGTGGTGCAAATCCGCCCGATTTTCACCGTTTCCGGGGCGAATCTGCACCACTCGCGGGCAAGATTGCACCACTCGGCGGACATCCCCGTTCCCAGAAGTCCACTCCGGGCTGTAAACCAGGACTACACTCAGGGCCGTGATCTCTCACGAGACCCTGCGCTATGTCGACATCGACAGCCAGGACGGGACCCGGATCCGAGCGTGGACCAATGACGTCGCCGGCCCCTCGGTGCTGCTCTCGAACGGCCTGGGCACCAATCCCTTCGCCTGGCCGGGGCTGTTGCGCGAGGACTGCGGGGTCCACGTGGTGTCATGGAATCACCGCGGCACCGGCGGAGGCGGACGTGTCGCCAAGCGCCGGGTGAATCTGGACGCCTTCGTCGAGGACGCCGTGGCGACCCTGGACGCCTTCGGCCTCGAACGAGCCCCGGTGCTGGCCTGGTCGGCCGGGGTGACCGTCGCCTTCGAGCTCGCCCGGCGCTTCCCCGAGCGAGTGGAGGGCATCTACGCGATCGCCGGCGTTCCCGGCGACACCTTCTCGACCACCCTCGCGCCACTGCGGGTGCCGCCCTTCATCGCCCGTCGCATGGTGGTGGCCCTGAGCCACACCGCCCGCCGATTCGGACCGCTCGTCGAGCCGCTGACCCGCGACCTGCCGGTGGTCCCGCTGGCGTCCCGGGTGCTGCGCACCACCCGGCTCATCGATCCCGCCGCGGACCTGGAGGAGCTTCAGGCGCTCCTGCACGAGTTCCGCACCACCCATCCGCGGTGGTATGCCCATCTGGCGTTGAGCGTGAAGGACCATCAACGCATCTCGCTGTCGTCGATCGACTACCCGGTACGATTCCTCGCCGGACGTCGCGACCTCCTCGTCGGCGCCCGCTACGTCAAGACCGCCGCCGATCGCATCGCGCACGCCGCCTACGACGAGATCAACGCGACGCACTTCATCGGCGTCGAGTTTCCCGACTACGTCACCGAGACCCTGCACGACTTCGTCACCGAGCTCCGGCCAGGAACCCGTTGAGCGTGCTGGCCTCGTCCCCTTCCCCCACTCGCTCACCTTCGCGCTACCACCGCCTTCCACTTACTACGCGACTCACTGCGTACGATCTGGATGAGAGAAGGGAAGATGAGAAGGCTTGAAGGCCTTCAGCCTTGAGTGGGGGGATCTTCATCCGCCTTCTTACGCTTGCGCTTCCTGTCTTCATCGAAGCCGAGGCCGATGGCGAGACCGATGGCCGGCCCTACCGCTAGCCCGAAACCGAGATTGTCGGCGAGTAGACCAAGAACACCACCGGCGACGACACCGATGAGCAGGCCGATCACCATGTACGTGTACGAAAACTGCTGCTCCTGTGTCATGCCACCATTGTAGAAAGCACTCCTGGGAGGAGTCAGGAGAGCCGATGACGGCATGTCACCTGGTGGGGGCGACGCTCTGCGGCCGCGAAAGTCGCTGCGTCTTGATCGGCTTGTTCGTGCGGACTCGATCCACCGGCAACACACCACCGGTCGCGGACGTTGGCGGTTCGCCGACCGGCTCTACACGCCGGGTGGTACCACCCGGCCCTCGGCCTGCTGCTCGGTCTTCTCGTACTCCAGCTCTGCGGCGTGCTCGGCCGATCTGCGGTGTTCCTCATGCCGGTGCCCGTGCTCGGCATCATCGCGCTGGGGCGCATCTACCGGCGCCTATCAGGTATCGACCTCTATGGAGCGGATGCACCCGACGGGGGCCAGCGGGGGCGCTCGCTGCTCGCCGTCTACGTCTGTGTCCTCGTCAGCTGCTTCGCCGCCGGCTTCATCCTGAGCGATCAACTCGGCAACGCCTGGACCGCCTGGGTGATCACCGCCCTCGTGGTAGTCAGCACCGTCGTCGTCGGGCGCACCTACGACGGCCTGCTCCGCGAGCAGCTCCGAAGCGCCGGATCATGACCGGCGAGCCGACCAGCGATGGTCTCGATCCCTTGATCCATGAGATCGCTCGGTTGCGCATCTGCGCGGCCCTCGCGGCAACGACAGCGGTCGAGGCGCAGACGCTCAAAGCGGCCGCCGGGATCAGCGACTCGGCGCTCAGCAAGCACCTGCGCCGCCTCGCCGAGGCCGGCTACATTTCGCAGACCCTGGGCACATCCCGCGGACCCGGGCGTCCCCGAACCTGGGTTTCTCTCACCGATCACGGACGCACTGCCTACACCCAGCATCTTGCGGCACTGCAGCGCCTCACGCAGGCCTCTTGACAGCACAAAGCCCAGCCAGGCGACACACCGAAAACACCCAACGGGTTCTGGCTAGGAGAGCTTCTCCAGGATGAGCTCACGGACGCGGCCCGCGTCGGCCTGGCCGCGCATCTGCTTCATGACCGCCCCAATCAGGGCACCGGCCGCCTGCACCTTGCCGCCGCGGATCTTGTCCGCCACATCCGGATTGTCGGCGATGGCCTGGTCGACGGCCTCGCTCAGCGCTCCGTCATCGGACACGACCTCCAGACCTCGGCCGGCCACGACCTCCTCGGGAGTCCCCTCCCCCGCCAGCACCCCGTCGAAGACCGACCGAGCCAGCTTGTCGTTGATGCGGCCCGCGTCGATGAGCCCCTGGATCTCGGCGACCTGCTGGGGAGAGATGCCCAGGTCGGCGATCTCGGTACCGGTCTCGTTCGAGCGACGGGCGAGCTCGCCGAGCCACCACTTCTTGGCCGCCGCGGGGCTCGTGCCGGCCTCGATCGTGGACGCGACGAGGTCGAGCGCACCCGCACCCACCGTGTCGCGCATATCCAGATCGGAGAAGCCCCATTCGGTCTGGAGGCGCTTGCGCCGCTCGGCCGGCGGCTCCGGCAGGGTCTGACGCAGCTCCTCGACCCACTCGCGCGACGGCGCGACCGGCGCGAGATCGGGCTCCGGGAAGTACCGGTAGTCCTCGGCATCGGACTTCTCGCGGCCGGCAGAGGTGCTGCCGTCGGCCTCGTGGAAGTGCCGCGTCTCCTGCACGACCTTCTCCCCGGCGTCGAGGATGCCCGCGTGACGACCGACCTCGTACCGCACAGCGCGCTCGACGGAACGGAACGAGTTGACGTTCTTGGTCTCGCTGCGGGTTCCCAGCACATCCGAGCCCGTCGGCTTGAGCGACAGGTTGACATCGGCGCGCAGCGAGCCCTGATCCATGCGGGCATCCGACACGTCGAGAGCCACCATCAGGTCGCGCAGGTAGTTGACATATGCGCGCGCCACGGCGGGTGCCTTGTCGCCGGGGACCTCGATAGTCTTGGTGACGATCTCGATCAGCGGGATGCCCGCGCGGTTGTAGTCCAGCAGCGAGTGCGAGGCACCGTGGATGCGACCGGTAGCGCCACCGACGTGCAGCGACTTGCCGGTGTCCTCCTCCATGTGCGCCCGCTCGATCTCGATCCGATAGACCTCGCCCTCGACCTCCAAGTCGACATAGCCGTCGAAGGCGATCGGCTCGTCGTACTGCGAGGTCTGGAAGTTCTTCGGCATGTCCGGATAGAAGTAGTTCTTCCGCGCGAAGCGGCACCACTCGGCGATCTCGCAGTTCAGCGCGAGGCCGATGCGGATGGCCGACTCGACCCCCTTGGCGTTGACGACCGGCAGTGCACCGGGCAGACCGAGGCACACCGGGCACACCTGCGTGTTGGGCTCGGCACCGAAGGTCGTCGCGCAGCCACAGAACATCTTGGTCGCGGTGTTGAGCTCGACATGGACCTCGAGGCCCATGACGGGCTCGTATCGCGTGAGGGCATCCTCGAAGGCAACCATCGTGGTCATCGGACCTCCTCCAGCTTCGGGGTGTCGACGAGGCGCTCCAGCGCGGCCGCGGCGTTGTACAGACGGTCATCGGCCATGGCCGGCGCCAGGAACTGCACACCGACCGGAAGACCCGAGTCGTCTGCCAGCCCGACGGGCAGGCTCAGGCCGGGCACACCGGCGAGGTTGGCGGGGATCGTCGCGATGTCCTCGAGGTACATCGAGAGCGGGTCATCGGACTTCTCACCGAGCTTCCAGGCCGTGGTGGGCGTGGTCGGCGAGACCAGGACGTCGACCTGCTCGAAGGCGGACTCGAAATCGCGGGCGATGAGCGTGCGCACCTTCTGCGCCGAGCCGTAGTAGGCGTCGTAGTAGCCGCTGGACAGCGCGTAGGTGCCCAGGATGATGCGGCGCTTGACCTCATCGCCGAAACCGGCATCGCGGCTCGCCGCCATGACCTGCTCGGCACTCGCGCCCTGATGCGGGACGGTGCGCAGGCCGTAACGCATCGCGTCGAAGCGGGCGAGGTTGCTGCTGACCTCGCTGGGCATCACGAGGTAGTACGCGGCGATGCCATGCGCGAAGCTGGGGCAGCTCACCTCGACGATCTCGGCACCCGCCTGGGACAGCTGCTCGACGGCGCGATCGAAGGCGGCCTGGACACCAGGCTGGAAGCCCTCGCCGCCCAGTTCGCGGATCACGCCGACACGAAGCCCCGCCACGTCGCCACGACGTGCTGCCTCGACGACGGGCGGGACGGGACGCTCGATGCTGGTGGAGTCCATCGGGTCGTGACCCGCGACGACCTCGTGCAACAGCGCCGCATCGAGCACGGTGCGGGCCATCGGGCCGACCTGATCGAGGCTGCTCGCCATCGCGATGACGCCGTAGCGCGACACCCCGCCGTAGGTCGGCTTGACGCCGACGATGCCGGTCATGGCGCCCGGCTGACGGATCGAGCCGCCGGTGTCGGTGCCGAGGGCGAGTGGGGCCTCATAGCCGGCGACCGCGGCGGCCGAACCGCCGCTGGAGCCGCCGGGGATGCGCGAGGTGTCCCACGGGTTGCGGGCCGGCCCGTAGGCGGAGTGCTCATTGGACGAGCCCATCGCGAACTCGTCGAGATTGGTCTTGCCGAGGATCGGCAGACCGGCGGCGCGCAGACGCGCCACGACGGTGGCGTCGTACGGAGGGATCCAGCCCTCGAGCATCTTCGACCCGGCTGTCGTGGGCTGGCCGGTGGTGTTGATGAGGTCCTTGACGGCGATCGGGACGCCCGCGAGGGCCGGGAGCTCGGCACCGTCCGCACGGCGCGCGTCGACCTCGGCGGCCGTGGCGAGCGCGCCCTCGGCGTCGACGTGCAGGAACGCGTTCAGCCGGTCGTCGACGGCTGCGATCCGATCCAGGTGGGCCTGAGTGACCTCGACGGAGGTCGCCTCGCCGCCGGCGAGCGCGTCGGCGATGGCCGCCGCCGAGGCAGTGGTGAGATCGGTGGTCATTCTTCTCCCAGGATCTGCGGGACGCTGAAGCGCTGCTCATCGGCATCGGGGGCGCCGGACAGGGCCTGCTCGGGGGTGAGCCCGGCGCGCACCTCGTCGGCGCGCAGCACATTGGTCACGGGGATGGGGTGGCTCATCGCGGGGACGTCGTCGCCGGCCACCTGCTGAACGACCTTGACGTGCTCGAGGATCGCGGGCAGTTCAGCGCCCAGACGGTCGAGTTCGTCATCGGACAGGTCGATGCGAGCCAGGCTCGCGAGGTGGGCGACGTCGTCACGAGAGATCGCAGAAGACGACATGCCCTCCATCCTAGAGGCAGCCCCTCCCGCACCAGTCGGTCAGTCGGTGGGGGCCTCGGGCTCGGGGCCGAGGGCGTCGGGGCCTTCGGCCACGAGGAGGGCGAACTGCTCGGCGTCGATGATGCGCACGCCGAGCTCCTCGGCCTTGGCCAGCTTGGAGCCCGCACCCGGTCCGGCTGCCACGAAGTCGGTCTTCTTGCTGACGCTCGAGGCCGCCTTGCCGCCCGCCGCGATGATCGCCTCCTTGGCGCCGTCACGGCTGAAGCCCTCCAGCGACCCGGTGGCGACCACGGTGACGCCGTCGAGCACTCCCCCGCCCTCGGCCCCGGCTCCGGGACCGGGATGCCCCGGGATCGCGAACTGGACGCCGGCGGTCTTCCAGCGTTCGACGATCTCGCGGTGCCAGTCGACCTCGAACCAATCGATCACCGCATCGGCGATGATGCCGCCCACGCCGTCGACCGCGGCCAGGTCCTCACGCGTGGCCTCGCGGATCGCCTCGATCGAACCGAAGTGCTGCGCCAGCGCCCGGGCCGCGACAGGCCCCACATGGCGAATGCTCAAGGCGACGAGCTGGCGCCAGAAGTCCTTGGCCTTGGCCTTCTCGAGCTCATCGAGCAGCTTCTCGGCCTGCGCCGAGGGCAGCACCTTGCGGTAGTCCTTGCGCACCCCGGCCTTGCGGCGCTCGGCGGCCGAGCTCTCCTCATGGCCCGGCGGATAGGTCAGCTCGACCCGCTGGAACGGCGCTCGGCGTACCGGCTGACCGGTGCGGTCGTCGACCCGAGGCTCGCCGGTCTCGGCATCGCGGACGACCACCTCGATGGGGACCAGCTGGTCCATCGTCAGCTCGAACAACGCCGCCTCGGTGACCAGCGGCGGCTCGGCGGGCACCGACGGCTGGGTGAGCGCCGCGGCGGTCACCTCCCCGAGCGCCTCGATATCGAGCGCACCACGGGATCCGACATGCTCCACCCTGCCGCGCACCTGTGCGGGGCAGGAGCGCGCGTTGGGGCACCGCAGGTCGATATCACCCTCCTTCATCGGCCGCAGCGCGGTGCCGCACTCGGGACAGTCGGCGGGCATCTCGAAGGCGTACTCACTGCCGTCGCGGCGTTCGACGACCGGACCGAGCACCTCGGGGATCACATCGCCGGCCTTGCGCAGCACGACCATGTCGCCGATCAGCACGCCCTTGGACTTGACGACCTCCTGATTGTGCAAGGTCGCCTGACGCACGACGCTGCCCGCGACGCGCACCGGCTCCATCACCGCGAAGGGCGTCGCCCGGCCGGTGCGGCCGACCGAGACGACGATGTCGAGCAGCCTGGTCTGCACCTCCTCCGGCGGGTACTTGTAGGCGATCGCCCACCGCGGGGCGCGACTCGTCTCACCCAGCTCGGGATGCAGAGCCAGCTCGTCGACCTTGACCACGAGACCGTCGATCTCGTGCTCGATCGAGTGCCGGTTCTCGCCCAGCTCCTCGACTCGGGCCAGGACGTCGTCGATCGAGGTGTACACCCGCGAGTGCGGGCTGGTGGGCAGACCCCATGCGGCGAGCAGATCGTAGACCTCGCTCTGCGCGGCGACCGGCGGCGTCTCCCACGCGCCGATGCCGTGCACGTACAGCGAGAGCGCGGCGATCCTCTCCACCCCGGCCTCGTGCTCCAGACCGGTCTTCTTGTCGAGCTGCTGACGCAGGCCACCGCTGGCGGCGTTGCGGGGGTTGGCGAAGGCCGGGAATCGACGCGCCGCGCTCGTGCGGACCCGCTCCTCGTCGAAGGGCTTGCGGCTGGCGGCGGGACGGGCCTCCCAGCGCTCGCGCGACTCGACGTAGGCACGTTCGCGGAGTTCGGCCTGCAACGCATTGAGCCGCTCGAATGCCGCGACCTTAATGAAGACCTCGCCGCGTACCTCCACGATGGGCGGGTGCCCCTCGCCGTCGAGATACTCGGGGATGCCCGCGACGCGCAGGGCGTTGATCGTGACGTCCTCGCCGATACGGCCGTCGCCGCGCGTCGCCGCGGACGTGAGCGCCCCGTTCTCGTAGCGCAGCGAGATGGCCAGACCGTCGATCTTGACCTCGGTCAGCCAGGCCACCGCACGGCCGGCGGCCTGTTGGGTCTTGACGCACCAGTCGCGCAGTTCATCTGTGGTGAAGACATTGTCGAGGCTGAGCATGCGCTCCGCGTGCTCGACCGGGGCGAGCGCGGAGTCGGTCGGGGCGCCCACCCGCTGCGTGGGCGAGTCCTGACCTTGCAACTCCGGGTGCATGCGCTCGATCTCCTCGAGGCGGCGCATCCAGCCGTCGAAGGTGGCGTCGTCGACGAGGGACGTGTCGCGGCTGTAGTACGCGTCGCGCGCCTCATCGATACGTTCGGCGAGGGTACGAGCTTCGTCGCGGGCTTCGTCCAGGCTGAGGTCGGGAAGGTCCGCTGCGTCGGAGGCCATGGCACGACAGTAGCGCCGCGCACCGACGGTCACCGGAGCAGATATCCACTACACCGCGTTCCCCCGCCTGTGGCGGTACACCAGCAACCTCATCGTGCCGCCATGAGGTTGACCAGCTACCGCCGTCGATGACGAAGGGGTGATGGCCTACCGCCCCACTGCAGGTCAGGAGAGGCTGGTGGCGATCGTCTGGACGCGCTCGAGGGAGCGGCGGGCCTCACCCGGGGCCTGGCCGGCGAGGCCGCACGACGGCGTCACCACCATGCGATCGGTATAGGAGGCGGGCTCGTAGCCGAGGCGACGCATGAAGTCCTCGACGGCCCTAGGATCGAGCCCTCCGGGCCACAGATCCACCCCCGACTCGAAGGCCTCGGCCCACGCATCGTCCGCGCCCGCGAGCGCGAGATCGAAGGCGATGGCCCCGACGCCGGTTCCGGCGAGCAGTGCCACGGGGAGGTCGTCCGCACAGCAGTGGACCACCGGCCGGGCGCCCGCATCCTCGATGACCTCGACCAGGAGACGCAGCAGCGCATCGGCCTCCGGCGGGTGGACCGTGCGGTATCTGCCGAATCCGCTCGTGGTCGGCACCGCGCCTCGCAGGACCGAGGTGATTCCGGGCTCGTCGATCTGCACGACCAGATCATGGCGGGGGAATCGGCGCCGCAGCCCGGCCAGATGCTCACCGACGCCGGCAGCGAGCGCCCCGGCCAGGTCGCGCCGGGCTCCGTGGTCGGCCAGCACGCGCTCGCCGCGCGGCAGCGCGACCGTCGCGGCCAAGGTGAGCGGGCCGGTGATCTGCTGTTTGAGCGTGCCCTCGTGCCCCTGCAGCTCCTCTTCCAGGAGATCGAGGTCATGGTTCAGCAGTGATGCGGCGCGGCGATGATCGACTCCGCCGCCGGACGCGAGCCGCCACCCGGCGGGCTGCAGGTCGACCGCCAGTTCCGTGACGAGTCCGAGCGTCCGGCCGATCATCCCGGCCTGAGCCCCCCGATCGGGGAGCTCAGGAACGAACACGAGGTCGTCGAGCACACCGGTGACCATCTTGATGGCCTCGCGATAGTCCTCTCCCGGCATCGATCCGACTCCCGTGGCACGCATGCGCCCATTGTCCCCGACAGCGGACTGGCTACGCTCGGCGCGTGACGATCCGGACCGCCGTACCGGCCGACCTCGACCGCCTCGCCGCCCTGGCGGCACGAACCTTCCCCCTGGCCTGCCCCCCGCATCTGCCGGCCGAAGACATCGACGCCTTCATCGCCGCGCACCTCACCGCCGACCGCTTCGGGGACCATCTCGCCGATCCGGCCCGCACGGTCTTCGTCGCCGACGAGACCGGTGAACTGGCGGGATACGTCATGGTCGTGTCCGGGGATCCCTACGATGCCGCTATCGCCGCCCTCGTCCGTCACCGGCCGACGGTCGAGCTCAGCAAGTGCTATGCCGCACCGGAGTTCCACGGATCGGGAGTCTCGGCGCAGCTGATCGAGCACACGGTGTCCTGGGCTCGCGAGCACGGCGCCGCCAGCATCTGGCTGGGCGTCAACGGCCTCAACCTCCGCGCACAGCGCTTCTACGCCAGGCAGGGATTCGAGACGATCGGAACGCGACGCTTCGCGGTCGGCGCACGCATCGAGGACGACCTCGTCCTGGAACGGCCGCTGTCCTGACGCGGTCAGATGAACGCGAGAATGACCACGAACAGCGCGAAGAACAGGATGAAGACCGCCGCCACCATGAGCAGCAGAGCGAAGATCACCGGGTGGGCGCGCCACCAGTGGATGAGCCGCGGGTCTCGTCGCCGCAGAGCCGCCGCGGTGAGGGGCTGACTGGCCCGCTCCACGGCGACTCCATTCCGCCAGAGGTCGGCGGCGAGCTCCTCGAGCTGGTCGACGGTGAACATCTGACTCACCAGAAGGAGCGCAGGACCTTTCTGCCCCGCGACGATCAGGTGGAGAGCCGGTCGCATCACGCCCAGGCTGAACTGCTCGGCAAGCACAGCCAGGCTCAGCTCGTCCGCGCGGTAGACACGGTCGGCGCCGACGAGCCTGCCAATCCGATAGCTGCCGTCGCCGAAGCACACGCCGCTACGTCTCACGAAACGGAAGGCGAGCCATCGGGTGGCGAGGACCGCCGAGACGTAGAGGAGTCCGACGGACGCCAGGACCAGGGCGATCGAACCGCCGGGCAACAACAGGCCCGAGGGAATCAAAGGCAGGACGAACAACGGCCCCAGACAGAGGATGTAGACGGTGTTCAGGCGGACGATGCGACGAGCTTCCTCGGGCGGTACCCGCAGCTCGGTCACGCCGAGACCTCGGTCGTCGAACGATGGGTCCGGGCGATCGTGCCCGACCCGACCACCCGGGTGCCGTCGTAGATCACGCAGGCCTGACCGGGAGCGATGCCCTCGGCCGCGTCGAGTAGCGCGACCTCGATCGACGAGCCGTCGGCACCGACCCGTACCCGGGCACGATGCTCTGAACCGTGGGCGCGCAGCTGCACCGTGCACTCCAGCTCCTCCTCTGGCGCGGTCCCGCACCACAACGGCTTGAGGCATTCGAGTCCGTCGACGAGCAGATGCTCACGCGGACCGACCGTGACCGTGCCGCTCACCGGCTCGATGTCGAGCACGAACCGCGGCTTGCCGTCGTCCGCCGGCATCCCGAGGCGGAGGCCGCGACGCTGGCCGATCGTGAACTGATAGGCGCCCTCGTGCTCACGCAGCACCGCACCGGACTCGTCGACGATCGCGCCGGGCTTGGGGCCGAGCTTCTCGCTCAGCCAGCCGGCGTTGTCGCCATCGGCGATGAAGCAGATGTCGTGGCTGTCGGGCTTGTGCGCGACCTGAAGGCCGCGCCGCTCGGCCTCGGCGCGCACGACATCCTTGGTGTCACCGCCGAGCGGGAAGATCGAGTGCCGCAGCTGCTCCTGGGTCAGCACACCCAGCACATAGGACTGGTCCTTGCCCTGGTCGACGGCGCGATGCATCTCGATGGTGCCGTCGGCAGCGGTATGCAGCTGCGCGTAGTGTCCGGTGGCGACCGCATCGAAGCCGAGGGCCATCGCCCGGTCGAGCACGGCGGCGAACTTGATCTTCTCGTTGCAGCGCAGGCAAGGGTTGGGGGTGCGACCCGCGGTGTACTCGGCGATGAAGTCCTCGACGACCTCGTCGGCGAACTCGTCGCTCATGTCCCAGGTGTAGAAGGGGATGCCGATGACATCGGCGGCGCGGCGCGCATCCCCGGCGTCCTCGATCGAGCAGCAGCCGCGGGCTCCGGAGCGGTAGGAGCGCGGATTGCGGCTCAGCGCGAGATGGACGCCCGTAACGTCATGTCCGGCCTCGACGGCACGCGCGGCGGCGACTGCCGAGTCGACGCCGCCGGACATCGCGGCGATGACCCTCATCGAGCACCGCCTCTGACCAGTCGTGCGGCACGCGCTCGTTCGTGCGCCGCCGGCAGCACCTCGAGCAGTCGATCGACATCGGCATCGGTGCTGGTGTGACCGAGGCTGAACCGCAGGGAGCCACGGGCGGCGGCCTCGTCGAAGCCCATCGCGAGCAGGACGTGGCTCGGCTGCGGCACCCCCGCGGCGCACGCGGAGCCGGTCGAGACCTCGACCCCCTGGGCGTCGAGCAGCATGAGGAGCGCGTCTCCCTCGCATCCGGGGAAGGTGACGTGGACGATAGTGGGCAGGCGGTGATCATCGCCTGCGAGCGGATCGCCGTTGACCACGGCATCGGGAACGAGTCGGGTGATGCCCTCGACGAGCCGCGCGCGCAGCCGCTCGATGCGCGCGGCCTGCTCGGCCTGGTGCTCGACGGTGAGATCGAGCGCGGTGGCGAAGGCGGCGATGAGGGCGACGCCGATCGTGCCGGAGCGCACATCGCGCTCCTGTCCCCCGCCGTGCAGCAGCGGCGTCGGCGTCAGCTCGCGCTTCATCAGCAGGGCGCCGACGCCGACCGGACCGCCCAGCTTGTGCGCGGTCACCGTCATCGCGTCCAGTCCGCTCGCCCCGAAGTCGAGCGGCACGTAGCCGGCGGCCTGCACCGCATCGGAGTGCACGGGGATGTCGTACTGGGCGGCGAGCTCGACGACCTCGCCGATCGGCTGGATCGTGCCCATCTCGTTGTTGGCCCACATCGTGGTGACGGCCGTGATGTCGCTCGGGTCGGCCTCGATCGCCGCCCGCAGCTCGTCCAACCGCACGCGTCCCTCGCGATCCACCGGGGTGACCTCGATGCGCGCTCCCTCGTGGGCCGCGAGCCACGTGACCGGGTCGAGGAGCGCGTGATGCTCGATCGAGCTGAACAGCACCCGTCGGCGGGCCTCAGTGCGTCGGGCCCAGTAGAGGCCCTTGATCGCGAGATTGTTGGCCTCGGTTCCGCCGGAGGTGAACACGACCTCCGAGGGTCGTCCGCCGAGCCGCTCGGCGATGCGTTCCCGAGACTCCTCCACGACACGGCGGGCCTCCCGCCCCGAGGCATGCAGGGACGACGCATTGCCCACGCGAGCGAGCTCGCGCGTCATGACCTCGAGGGCCTCGGGGTACATGGGCGTCGTCGCGGCGTGGTCGAAGTAGGCGCGAGGGGTGACAGCGGACATGGCCGTTCCAGGGTACTCGCCCCGGCGACGCCGCCTCCGCCGACATCGTGCGACGGGCTAGGACTTGCGACCGATCTCGACGTGCATCGCCGTACAACTCGTCCGGTGGTCGACTGAGGCCAGGTGCCGTTCGGCCAGCCGGGCGATCCGGTCACACACCTCACGGTGGCCGAGCCGCTCGGCGAGTGCGGGGCGGTCATCGGGGTCGGCGGATCGCAGCTCATCGGACTCCACCGAGGTCCGGACCATGACGGCCGGCCGTCCGCCCTCGTGCTCCGTCGATAATGCGATACCCAGCCGGTCCTCAGGTGACGGCAGGTCCTCGGCGACAGGGCCCAGCTCGAAGGCGAGCGCGACCGCTCGCGGGTCGACCGGTCCGTCCACGCCCTCGAGCCTGGACACGACCTGTCCCTCGGGGAGCTCGATGCGCTCGCTCGTCAGATGGTCGGCCACGTAGTCGGGCAGTACCGACGTCGCGAGCCTCTCCCCTTCCTCCGCGCTCTGAGCGTTCCCGCGCAACTGGATCACGGGGTCGTCCCCGCGAGCCCACACAGCGATCGACGACCACGCTCCGCCGGCGACCGTCTCCAGCACCTGCTCCACCTCGTCGGGCCGGTACGTTCCGGCGATGGTCACACTGGCGAAGGGGGCGCCGTACGCCATCGGCGGCACCTCCTCGCCGTGCTGATCGGCGAGGGCGGCGAGCTCGCTCAGCAGACCGTGCAGCTGCTCGGGGTCGGTCTCCTCCGCGAGGTCGACCACGGCGACGCGGTCCGGGACATTGGCAGCCCGTTCCCAGCCGTCCACCTGCGCGCCATGGTCGACGACGATCGCCGAGTCGTCCAGCAGATCGACGATCGCCTGCTCGTAGTCATCGGGATAGGTGTCCTCGGTCGGCACGCCGAACAACGCGCACCCGCCGAGTCCGATCGTCATCGCGGCGGCCGCGAGGGGCAGAAACCGATGAGCCGAGGTCACCCGATCAACCATAGGCTCGATCCGGCAACCTCGGGCACCGCCAGGAAGACCAGGATCGCGAGCCCCGCACCGCACACGCACAGGAACGAGAGGGCGACGGCACCGAAGCTGGCCCGCAGCCCGCTGATCGACCGCCAGAGGAGGACGAGCGCGAGCAGTGGCAGCAGCACCCAGATGGTCGACCAGGCGGACGAGAAGACATCGGCGGGCCAGGACAGGTCGATGGCCCGCGCCAGCTCGGCGAGCCCGGCCACGTACCAGCCGAGGAGCAGGATCGAGCCGCCCCGCAGACCGGCCCGGGCCGCCATCCACACCCCCGAACGGGTCGACGGACCCACGAGCGTCTCGGGCCGCTCCGCACCGATCTCGGGTCCCGCCAGCCGCGCGAAGAAGTCACGGCGTCGCACCAGCAGGCACAGCAGGGCGATCGTCACGGCGGCCATCCACCACACGGGTCCGGCAGAGGCCATCGACGCGGGCCGGTACTCGGCAGGAGCGAGATCGCCCACCAGGCCGGCCGCGGTGGTGATCGCGACGACCGCGAAAGCGCTCATGACCAGACCTGAGGTGAAGGTCGTCAGCCGGCTCCATGAGGTCACACCGGAACCACGGGCATGCTCCGGCGGGTGGGCAGCCGGTGACTGGGGCCGCGACGACGCGGAGCGTGCGGCGGGGACGCCGATCGTCGCCTGCGGGGCCGGCGTCACCGCCTCGGTGGAGGGCACGGGCTCCGCGGCCAGTGCACCGAGCATCTCCGGTACACCCGAGAACCGCTGATGGGGGTCGACCGCCATCGCCCGCATCACGACCAGCGCCAACCCGTCCGGGAGGCCGGGGACGACGCGCCGCGGGTCCGGCCGCGGCTGGTGGCGGTGGGCCATCAACTGCGCGGCCATCGTGCCCTCGAAGGGCGGCCGCCCGGTGAGGCACTCGTACAGCAGGCAGCCGACCGAGTAGACGTCGCTGCGCTCGTCGACCCGGCCCTCGGCCTGTTCGGGCGCCATGTAGTGCGGGGTGCCCGCGATCGTGGCCGTGGCGTCGGAGGCAGCCCGCGCGATGCCGAAGTCGACGATCTTGACCCCGCCGCGCTCGGTCACCAGGACATTGGCGGGTTTGATGTCCAGGTGCAGGATCCCGGCCGCATGGCACGCCGCGAGGCCTTGCAGCACGCCGCGGACGACCAGCACCGACCGCGTGCTCGGGCCGTAGGCGGCGAGGATGTCGCGCAGCGACGTGCCCTCGGCGAGCTCCATCACGAGGTGCGGCGTGATCTCGCCGTCGCCATCGGGAAGATGGACCAGGTCGTGGACGGTGACCACATTGGGGTGCGAGACCCGCGCCAAGGTCTCGACCTCCCGGGTGATGCGGCGCATGGCCCGCGGGTCGTCGGCCAGGAAGTGCGAGAAGCGTTTGATCGCCACCTCACGGCCGAGCTGGCGATCGCGGGCGCGGAACACCACGCCGTGGTTGCCCGCGCCGATCCGCGAGATCAGCTCGAAGCGACCGGCGGCCGGCGCGACGGGAGTGGTGGTGCGCAAGGGGCGGGCCTCGGACATCCCATCGCCTCCCCTCGTCGCCTGCGCGGTCCCGGGCACGACGGTCAGTCGCGCCCTCCCATTGTCACGCACCGCGCTAACGGCTCGTGACATCGGCGAGGTTCACCGTGCCGGTGGCATCGATCGTGACCTCGACGGGCACCCCTGCCACGGCGAGGACCGCTCCGCTGCGCAGCGGCATCCACCGCTCGCATTCGACCGGCTCGCCGTCGAGGGTCGTGCCATTGGTACTGCCGAGATCGGCGACCTCCCACCGGCCGGCCCGCAGACGGATCGCCGCGTGGCGTCCGGAGACTTCTGGCTCGGTGAACGGCACGACGCTGCGTCCGACTCGCCCGAGCACGGCGGTGCCCTCCCTCGGGACCTCGACGAGACGGCCGCCGTACCGCAGCCGCAGGGCGGGGACAACGTTCACGGTGAGAGCATCGTCGTCCTCGATCGCTGAGAACAGGGCCGTAGCAGCCGGATCGAGTTCGGGCCCCGAGGGCACCGGCCGCAGCGGGATCGGATCGGCCGTCGCCGGCTCCGGATCCTCGGTGACGACGTCCCAGCCGAGCGGTTTGCGGCGATCGGCCCGAGGTATCTCGACCGAGCCGGTCTCGACCGGCTCGAAGGCCCCCGCCCGCGCGATGGCGCGCGCCGGTGGGATCCATCCCGACCGTAGCCCGGGATCGATCTCGACGTTCACCGTGACGTCGGCGGGCACGCCCCATCCGGACCGGCGTGCGTGGGTGGCGTACAGCTTGGCGCCGTCCGCGCCGAGCCGCTCCACGTCGCCATCGGGGTCGAGCCTCTCGAGATCCTCCGGGGCGATCCGCACGGTGAGTTCGGCGAAGGCGAGTCGCTCACCGCTGGGCATGATGAGGTGCTGACCGGTCAGCGCACGCACGAATCTGCGCCGGAGCACGCCGGACGAGCCGGTCGGATAGGCGACGAGCTTCGCCGCCACCTCTGTGGCCGCCGCACGCTTGGTGTCGGTCTTGAACACGCTCTGCGCCGCCCTCAGCCCCAGGGCGATGACTCCGGCGAACGCCGCCAGGATCAGCAGATTCGTGGTGAGGGAGGCGATGGTCGAGCTCATGACGGCATCATTGACGCTGAGACCCGCCCACGTCGAACCGCGGCGGAACACGTTCCACGAGAGGAGAGACCGGTGCTGCACGTCGAGTGGTCGACCGCCGATGGACACTCCGGTGCGACCGACCTCGATGCCGGTAACAAGCTCGTGCTGGCGCGCCGGATGGAGCTGCCCGAGCAGCAGCCGATGGTCGTCGAGGAGATCGCGGGCTCCCTCTACGTTCTCGTCCGGCTGCCCTATGTCAGCGATCCCGCGCTCGTGCTGACCTCCACCGAGGGCGAACCGGTGCTCTACCGGAGGCAGCGCGCGAACGGAGCGATCGTCGAGGTGACCACGCCGAGCGGAGTGGCCATCACCCCCGAGCCGGGGCAACGGATCACGCTCACCGCCAGCGGCACGCGGGTGAGCTTCCGCGTGCCGGAGTTGGAGCTCGCGATCGCGACGCGATTCCGGGCGTCCTCATCACCCGAGTCCGGCTCCGGCACCGTCCAGCTGGGGCTGAGCACCTTGGAGCACGATGACTCGTGGCTGGTCGCCGCCCTCGCCGTGGCACTGTCCCCCGAGCACGGCGTGGTGCCGCACGGCGAGCTGAAGTCGGCCTTCGCGGCCTGGCGCGGCATCGCCGAGCCGAGTGTGGGTTCCTTCGACCGCAATGTCCTCCGGCCGGCCGTCGAGGCGCGCGGTGCCGAGCTGCCGGGCACGCGTCTGAACAAGATCGCCTATCTCGTCGAGCGCTGCCGGCGCACCTCGGAGTTCCCGCCGCATGTGCTCGACGAGGTGCGACGACGTCTGAGCTCCCTCCCGTCGCCCGGACGGTGAACCCTCACCCTCCCGATGGCGGTACCTGAGCAACCTTTCACCCCCGGTGGCGGTAGCTGGTCAACGTTACCGAGGGGCGATGGGGTTGATGAGGTACCGCTGCCCGAGACGAAAGGTTGATGGCCTACCGCTGCTTCCGGGCTAGGCGAGATCGAGGTGCTGGTCCGGGCTGAGCTCGGCGATGAGCTCCTCGGTCGGCGCCTCCATCGGCTCGGTTCCCAGCGCCCGACGCAGCGCCGTCACCGCGGCTGCCACACCGGCGGCCCCGTCGCGGGCATGCCGTTGGCGGATCACATCGCGCCACAGGCCCTGATGTGTCGGGGCGATGCGCAGTCCGATCTCGGCTGCGGCGACGGCACCGTCGGGATCGCCATCGTCGCCGAGGAGCTCGACCAGCCGCTCAGCCGAGTCGACGATGAGCGCCGTCATCTCGTGCACCGTGCCCTCGCGATGCGCCCAGGCATAGGTGCCGGGGCCCGCGTGGCGCAGCGGCATACCCCGCACGATGTGGAGTGCCCGCTTCAGACCGCCGATCTCATCGCGCATGGTGGAGGCGCGACGCGTGTCGCGCACCAGCGTGCGGAAGGCGTCCCAGTCCAGCACGACCTCCGGCGCCAGCGACAGACGGCCTTCGGCGTCCTCCCCCAACATGGGCGCACCCTGTGCATCCGTGCCCAGCCAGCGCCGCGCTCGCTCGATATTGGCATCGCGAACATCGGCAGAGACGCCACGTGGCCACACCGCACCCGCCAGCACCGTCGGGTGAACACCCCCCGGGTGAAGCGCGAGATAGGAGAGGATCTCGGCGAGCAGCTCACTGCGTCCGTCGGTCGGACCCTCCGCCCCGGCCACCTCGACCGCACCCAGCACCATGACGCGCTGCTGGGCCGCGGCCCAGGCAGCAGCATCCACGCGGCGCGCGGGCTCCGAGACGGGCAGCCGGTCATCATCGCCGCCCGGGCCACCATCGGTCTCCCGCGCGGCTGCCACGAGCTCCAGCACTCCGGTCACCTCGCGCTCGGAGAGGCGGTGCGCGCTCACCGTGATGCCCAGCTGCGGCGCGCTCAGCGTGCCGTTCTCGTCGATGCTCAGGCGCCAGCGAGCCGCCGGATGATCGCCGACGGTCACCATGGACACCGCGCGACGCTCTCCGCCGGTCAGCCGCCCCATCGTGGCGGCAACATCCTCCGAGAGCGGGTACGACGACGCGATGAGATACGAGGAGCCGAGCGGACGACGGGAGGTGCGGCCCACGAGCGGCTCGCCCTCGGAGCCGACCACGTGCGCGACCTCGTCGACCACCGCCGCGAGATCGTCGGTGAGGGTCACACGCTCGTCGTCGAGGGACTGCAGACCATCCGGGAGACCCGCTCCGACGACCACCATCGACCCTGACCAGGGCGACGTGGCGGCCTGGACCGCGATCGCATTGGTGACCTGCGCCGCGAGGGCATCGTCGCCTCCGACCGACACGATGCCGCCCGCCGCCTCGAGATCGATGAGGATGTCACGGCCCAGATCGTCCAGTCCGAGCGAGACGAGCGCCGGATAGGGACTGGTGCCGGATTCGAGCTCCCGGCGATCCTCAGCGACGTACCGCCACCGCTCACCCCCGTCGTGGGCCTCCCAGCCGGGCAGCGCCTCGGGCGTGGCCGGAGCGAGATGCAGGTCGACGTGCTCGTCGTCGACGGTAGCGGAGTAGACGGGCGGCAGCGCGCTCCCTTGGCCCTCCGCGACCCGGGCGAGCTGTGCCAGGGCGGCCTCGAGCAGCTCCGCGCGCGCCTGGCTCGCGGCGACCCGCAGCAGCGCCTCGGTGTCGAGCGCATCATCGTCCGGACGGCGGCCGATGCCCGAGCGCCGGGCCACCGCCACGACACCGAGCACCCCGGCGGCGAGCAGGCCGGCACCGGTCCACCAGGCGGTCGAGGTCTCGGCGGTGTCGGCGACGGTCGCGGACCCCTGATCCGTCCCTCGTGCATCTCCGGTCGGCGGTGCCGTGCTCGGCGCGGACGGAGCGGCCACGCGCTCCAGTCCCGACGCGTCCTCGGGCATGATGAAATCCCACCCCGGCTGGATCAGCCGCGCGAGCTCCAGGCGACCGCCGTCGGGCTGGAGCCGGTCCTTGTTGAGCTCGTAGATCTCCTTGTAGCGGAAGCCGTCTCCGAGGTGTCGCTCCGCGATATCCCAGAGATTGTCGTGATAGCCGTTGACGGGGGCCTGGACGGTGTAGACCTTCTTGCCGACCATGCTGTCGTCGGTCGAGACCGACGGCACCTCCGGCACGTCCTCGACGAGGTCGAGCTGCTGCTCGGCCATCACACTTGCGGCGACGGTGGGTTGAGCGCCGGCATCGGCCGCGGTGGCCGCTTGGGCCGGCCCCGCGACGAGGCCCGTCACCAGGAGCCCGCCGACGAGGATCCGGGCCAGATGCTGCAACGGTCCGGCACCGGGAACGCGGGAGGCGAGCCCCCCACGCCGGGCCGCGACGATCTCCATGACGACGCATACGAGGAACAGCAGCCAGACCAGCCAGACCACCGCGACGAGCACCGCGATGAGGTCTTCGACGCCGAGCTGCCGGGCGAAATCTCCCAGCGACGGCACACTCGTGGGGATCGGCGGCGGCGCGCCCAGCGCGAGCAGGACCACCGGCAACCCGATGACGAGCGCGAACAGGCCGACCGCCGAGAAGGCCTTCTCGCGCGGGGACGGCTCATGCACCGGTCGATCGTCGACGAGCCGCTCGAATCGCGACGCGTCGGGGGCATTGTCGTGTGTCGTGTTGTCGTCCATCGGGTAACCCATCAGTTCATGGCGGCGACGGCGGTCGCTCCGGCGCTCACCGGGTAGGAGTCGATGTTGATGATCGAGAGGATGATCGTGTCGGTCGAGTCTCGCACGTCGACGGAGACCTCCGTGCCGTCGACGGAGACGCTGTACTGGCCGGCGCTGTAGCCACGACCCGCGAGGAAGCCGGCGGCCGCCTGGCGGGCCTGCACCGGGTCGATCGCGACGACACCGGAGGATCTCAGGCGACCCACGTCGACGGCATTGGCGCCCGCTCGGGCCGCCTGCTCGGCATCGTCGGCCACGCGCATCCGCGTATTGATGCCGACGCCGCCATCGATCGCCAGGCCGGCGCACAACAGCAGGACGACGGACATGCCCACCACGAAGACCGAGGCGGCGCCGCGTTCGTTCCTCATCCGGTCCTCCTGTACTGGTCGATCGGCGCGCTGGACTGGCCGGTGAAGCGGCGTTCACCCGAGAGCCCGATCATGCCGAGCCCGGTGTTGCTGACCAGACACGAGATGGTGATGTCGACCTGTCCCCCGGCGACGAAGCTGCCGCCGAAGCGCTCGAGCTGGCAGCGCGAGAGGTTGCCGTCCGCGCGCTCGGCGGCGGCGACGGCGGCGGTGCGCGCCGCGTAGGCGTCACGCTCGAACGAGGCCGCGCGAGCGGCGTCGCGAGCGGCGGACTCGATATCGGCCTTGACCGAGACATAGCGTCCACCGGCGACCACGAGCAGCATGAGCATGACGAGGATCGGGATGGCCAGCACCACCTCGACCGACATCGAACCCCCCTCGCGCCGTCTCATGGGTTGTCCTGCTCGAACTGCTCGATCCGGCCCTCAGACGTTTCCGAGACCCGCGGGGCGATCTCATAGGGCAGCAGCTGATTGGCGCGACCGCTGACGGTCGCCCGCATGCTGGTGCCGTCGACGACCTCGACCGTCACCTCGATATCGCGCAGGGTGCCTCCGCCGAGATCGGCGGCGAACTCGTTGCCGCGCCGTACGCCTTGCTCGGTGTCGCCGGTCACACGCGCCACCCGGGCGGCCTCGCGGGCCGCCGAGGAGGCCGCGGACTGGGCGAGGTACACGAGCGAGAACTGCACGGCCAGCACGATCACGAGCATGAGCAGCGGCATGTAGAGGACCAGCTCGATCGCGCTGACCCCCCGTTCGTCCTCCCGACGCCGCTGCCCGATCACGAGATCAGGAGCCCTCGATCTCGCCGCCGACTCGCTCTGCGCGATTGGTGATCGCATTACGCAGAGTGAAACCGATCAAAGCCACGATCCCCACGATGATCGCGGTGATGATGACCCATTCGACCGCTGAGGCGCCACGCTCCTTGGCGCGCGCCCTTTCGTAGTGCAGTCCGACCAGGCTGACGAGGAACTGCAGGATGATCCGGTGCTGCATCATGGTCTCTCCTTGAGGGGGTTACAGCCCGACGATGCCCGCGAGCGCGGGATACATCAGGAAGACGAGGAAGCCCGCGCACAGCAACAGTTGAGCGACGAGCATGGACTGGGACTTGGCCGATGCCTGGCTCTCGGCATCGGCGAGTTCGCGCTGCCGCATCGAGGCGGCCCGGGCGGTGAGCGACTCGCGCACCTTGGCACCGTCCTCGGCAACGAGGGCCAGCGCCGCGGCGAGGTCGCGGAGCTCCTCGACACCGAGCTCGTCGCCCAGGTCCCCGAGCGCGGCCCACGGGGTCATGCCCTGCAACCGGGCACGTCCCATGGTGTCACGGATGAGCACCATCGCCCAGCTGTCGCTGAGCTCCGATGCGCCCTTCAGTGCCTCGGGCACACCGCGGCCTCCTGCGAGGCTCATCGAGACGAGGTCGAGGAAGGAGCTGAGCACATGCCGGAAGTCCTGGCGCCGCTCCTTGGCCGTCGACGAGAGCTGGAACTGGTTGACCACGACGCCGAGCACGAAGCCGAAGAGCGCACCCCACAGCGGGATGGAGAGGTCCATGCCGCCGAGGAGGATCACCGGCGACAGCGCGACCGCCGGGGCGAAGATCCCGGCGACACCCGCCAGGACCGTCATACCGAGGTGGGTCTCCAGGGTGCGACCGGTGACCGCGAGATCGGCGCGCATCCCCTTGGGCAGTTCATAGCCGCGGGTGGCCATCCAGGCGTTGATCCGCACACCGATACGCCGGGCGCGCTCGGACTGGCGGTCGGCGAGCTTCTCGGCGACCGCGTCGCGGCGCGACCGACTGCGATCGGCGTCCAGACGCGCCAGCTGGACGGCCGCCGAGGTCGAGAACGCCGGCCGACGGCCGACCAGCAGCAGTACGCCGAGACCGATGAGCGCGCCGCACAGCAGGATGAGGGTCATCGGCCGGCTCCTGCCTTGCCGAGCAGGAAGCGGTCTGGCAGCTGGAAGTCCGAGAGCCGGCGCATCCACGCGAAGCCGATGGCGAAGAGCCCGACCACCACCGCCAGCACCATCTGGCCGATCGGCGAGGAGTACGGCTCGACATAGGTGCGGTTGAAGACCGCGAGGCCGAGCACGAAGGCGACTGAGACACCCACCACGATCTGCACGCTGCGGCGTGTGGAGGCGCGACCCGAGGTGATGCGACGACGCATCTCCAGTTCCTCGCGAGCCGACGCCGCGAGCGACGTCAGCACCTCGCGCAGGCCCGGGCCACGCAGTCGCGAGTTGAGCATCAGCGCCGCGACGATGATGTCGGCGCTGGGATCGTCGAGGTCGTCGGCGAACTCCTGCAGGGCTACGGGCAGCGGCGTGCGGACCCGCAACCGGTCCGAGAGCGTCCGCAGCTGCGGGGCGATCGACGGCGCGGCGGCATAGGCGGTGGCGGGGATCGCCTGTTCCAGGCCCACCGCACCCGCGATCGTGTCGCGCAACGACTCGGTCCAACCGGCGAGTCCCTCCAACCGGGCGATCGCCCGTCGCTCAGCCCTCAAGCCGCCGAACAGCAGCGGCGCGAAGAAGGCGAGCAGACCGACCGCGACGGCCATTACCGGCCAACGGGTCAGCACCAAAGCGAGCAGACCCGCGCCGATCGCGATCGGTCCACGGGTGCCGAGGGCCTTGAGCCGCGGACCGAGCGAGGACGGCGCCTTGACCACACGGTCCTCGTCGCGCTCCTGCAGGCCCCACCAGACGAGCAATCCACCGAGGCCGATCACCGCGCCGAGCGCGACGATGGCCAGCAGCTGCACCGGGAACCAGCTCACAGCGCCTGCTCCTCGTAATACGCGGGCCGGTAGCCGTGCAGCTCCAGCTCGTCGACGCAGCTGACGGCGGCGGCGGGCACGGCGAGACCCTCGGGCCCCTCGGCGAACACCTCGCTCGACAGCACCCGGCCATCGACACCGTTCACCTCACGCACCGAGGTGATCAGGCGTCGCAGCCCTCCGCCGGTCGCATACTCATTGCGGCGTTCGACGAAGATCACGAAGTCGATGGCACCCGCGATCAACATCATCGTGGCATCGGCCGGAAGGCGCTCGGCCGACTGGATCGCATAGGTGCAGATGCGGTTGAAGACCTCGAGCGAGGAGTTGGCGTGGATCGTCGAGAGCGAGCCGTCGTTGCCTTGGCTCATCGCATTGAGCATCGTCACGATCTCATCGCCCAGCACCTCGCCGACGATGACGCGGCTGGGGTTCATGCGCAGCGAACGGCGGACGAGCTCGGCCATGCCGATCGCGCCGAGACCCTCGGAATTGGGCAGCCGCTCCTCGAAGGCCACCACATTGGGGTGGAGGTCGGCGAACTCGCCGAGTCCGAGCTCCAGGGCGCGCTCGACCGTGATGAGGCGCTCCTGTGCCGGGATCTCGTTGGCGAGGGCCCGCAGCAGGGTCGTCTTACCGGCATTGGTGGCGCCGGCGATCATGATGTTCTTGCGCGCCGCCACGGCGGAGGAGAGGAAGGACGCCAGGTGCGGGGTCATGGTGCCGTTGTCGACGAGCATGTCCAGGCTGGCCCGACCGATGCGCGCCCGGCGGATCGAGAGCGCCGGCCGCTGGGTGACGCCCATGACGGCCGATAGGCGGCTGCCGTCGGGGAGCCGCAGGTCGAGCTGCGGATTGGCGGTGTCGAAGGGGCGGCTCGTCAGGCCCGAGTAGGCACCGAGCACCTGTACCAGCTCGACCAGCTCGTCATCGCTGTCCGCCACCGGGGGCATCCGGCGCTCGTCTCCGTTGGCGTAGCCGACGAAGACATTGTCGTAGCCGTTGATGTCGATGTTCTCGACCTCGGGGTCGTCGAGCAGCGGCTGCAGACGTCCTACGCCGTACAGCGCGGCGTGGATGCCGTCGGCCAGCTCCGCCTCGTCGGCCGATGACATCGGGGAATGCCCGGCGGCGATCTCGGCGCGTGCGTGCGCCTCGAGGACTCGCGAGATGAGGGCGCGCGCGAACTGGCGTTCGTCCTCGCTCGTCATGGGCGGGAGACCGGAGGCGGCGTCCTCGCGACGCTGCTTGGACAGTGCGTCGGCGACCTCCTCGCGAAGGCGGCGGAGAAGCTGCTGATCCATCACGCCCCCTGCAACTGCTGGGGCCGGTCGCCGGTCAGCTCGAGCAGACGACCGGCGACGGCCCGCACCGATCGGAAGTACTCGGTGCGTGCCAGCCGCCGCGACAGGCCCTGCGCGATCATGGCGACGGACTTGGGCTCGTCGGAGACCGTTCCGAGCACGGTGGCTCGTACCCCCTCGGAGTCGAGCAGACGGGCGACGTCCTCCTCACCGTGCCGGTCGCGCGCGTCGCCCACCAGCACCACGCCGGTCGGCGCTCGCGGCCCCTCGTCGATTCCCGCCGAACGCTGCATCCGGACGAGGCGCTCGCGCACGTGGGCGATGCCCGGCACGTCGGCGCGGGCGACGAAGACGGTGGCGGCCGAATTAGCCAGGACACTGGCCACCGGCGAGCCGGCGGTGAACCGGCCGCCATCGGCGATCACCGTGCCCTCGAAGCGTTGCAGGGGCGTGTGCAGATGGGGCCAGGCCGGCCCGAGGCTCTGCGCCTGCGCCGGGCCGGTCGCTCCGAGCAGCACGTCGACGCCCATCGAGGTGGGCACGAGGTGTTCGCCCAGATCGAGATCGGTGCCTCGGCGCAGCGCTGCGCCGAGGGAGACCAGGCCGATCGAGTCGTCGAGTGCTCGGCCTTCGGGCGTGCGGGCGAGCAAGGCGACATCGCCGCCCACGGGATCGAGGTCGGCCACGATCGCGGGGCCCTCCCACGCCTGCGCCAGGGACAACGCCAGCGTCGTCACACCGGGCGACCCCTTCGCCGACACCAGCGTCACAACGCTCATGTCGCCACCGCCTGGAAAAGACACGAACCAGGCCGATGGCGGCATGAGAAGACCCTCATCGTTCGCTCGCTGCGCTCGCTCATTCGTCATCACCACCGAAGGTGGTCAGGCGGTCGGCGTCCTCCTCGGGGCTGAGTCCGCGCTCGATCAGCGAGAGACCGAGGACATCGTTGCCGGCGGCATCGACGACCGCGTCCGCGGCTCCTCCCGGAACGAGCAGGCTGGCCGTGGCTCCCGCCTCGCCGCCTCCCGCCAGGCCGCCGCCTCCACCGTCATCGGACGAGGTCTGCAGCACGATCGCCGTGGCCAGCGGCCGCACAGGGCTCTGCCCGTCGCCGAGCCGCGCGACGCGGACCAGATCACCCGATCGCAGACCAGCCGGCACCCGCCCCGGCGAGAGCGTGACACCCACCTGAGCCACATCGCCGGTGAATGGCGAGGACTGGACCAGCATCGTCGTATCGAGCAGCTGCCCCTCCGACAGAGCCGTCTTGGCGTACGTGCCGATGATCTCGTCGACCTGACCGGCGGGCACCAGGAGACTCGAATCGCTGGCCACATTGGTCTGCGCGAGCATGTCATTGGTGATCTGCGTCCCCGCGGGAACATCCGTGCTCAGCACCACGACCGGATCTCGGGAGTCCATCCGCAAGGCGAGCAGGCCGGCGAGGGCCGCGCCGCCCACGATGAGCAGCACGCCGATGACGGCGATGGCCGGTCGTCGCCGCTTGGGCGGGGCAGGGCGGCCATCGCCCTTGGCCTGGGCGCGCGACCCGATGCCGCGCTGGGCCCGTTCGCGCTGGCGATCGTCGACAGACGTCCCCGTGGACCGGGTGTCAGTAGCCACGCAGGTGCTCCCCCTCAGACATGAACGTGCGCTGGTCGCGAAGCGCAACCGCAATCGCGAGTGTAATGGCGTGCGATGACGCGAGCACATCGACGTTCGTCACACCGGCTGCCCGCGTAGGCTGTGCGCCATGCGCCTGCTCATCACGGCGGAGTCCGCGTCGAGCCGGAAGCGGCGCGACGTCATCGTGGGTTACACCCCCTCCAGCACCGTCGCGGATCTGGAAACCCAGCTGCACGAGGTGCTCGAGGGCCGACGTCATGCCGATCTCGGCAATGTCGTGGAGCTCACGTCCAAGCGTCCAGGGTCGCCATCGTCGGCGCAGGGAGGTCTCTACCTCGGCGACCGCCGTCTCGACCCCGACGAGCCGATCACCACCTCGGGTGTGCGCCATGGCGCGGTCGTGGGCCTCGGCGGGCCGAGTTCGCATCGCGGAGAAGAGCCGGACGGCGTCGTCGAGATCCGCATCAGCTCGGGCGTGGGAGCCGGGCGGGTCTATCGGCTCGGTATCGGCACCTCGACCATCGGCAACGCCGCGCACTGCACGATCCGGCTCGCGGAGGGCCCCGAGACCGCGGCCCGGCTCGAGGTCGGACCGCGCGGGGACATCATCGTCACCCCCGATCCATCGACGATCGGCGAGGAGATGGCGGCTCCCTTCCGGCGCGAGCCGGCGACCGAACCGATCATGCTCAGCGCCAGCACCGTCACGACCCGCAAGCGACGACGATTCGGCCGCAAGAAGAATGTCGAGAGCATTCTCGAGCAGGGTGAGAGCATCGACCCGACGGCGCCTCTGCCGCTGGTACGGCTGGAACGGCGCCCCCTCACCGACGGCACGGTCTGGGAGCCCGGCGCCGTCCTCGGCATCGGGGACATCCTGCTCGAGCATGTGCCGGTCACGACGGCCGACGCCTCGCTGTCGCCGGCCGTCGCATCGCCCGAGCTCGACTACAACCGTCCGCCGCGCCTGCACCCGGCCGAGCGCGTCCGTGAGTTCAAGCTCCCCACCGAGCCGCGCCGCCCGGACAAGATGCCGATCCCGATCTTCATGGTGCTGTCGCCACTCCTCATGAGCGGCACGATGTTCTTCGTCACGCGATCGATGTACTCGCTCATGTTCATGGTGATGATGCCGATGATGATGCTGCTGAACATGACGGGGTCGCGCCGGCAGCAGAAGCGGCGCTACCTCGACCAGCTGGCCGAGTTCCATCGGCGCCGCGCCGACGTGGAAGAGGCCGCGGTCGCCTCGCTACTCGACGAGCGCTCCCAGCGGCGCAGCCTCTACCCCGATCCCGCCTCGGTGCTGCTCTTCGCCACCGGTCCGCGGGCCCGGCTCTGGGAACGGCGCCGCTGGGACCCGGACTTCCTCGTCTTGCGGGTGGGCACCTCGGACGTGGCCTCGGATGTGATCGTCAAGGACTCCACCCGCGAACAGCACGAAGGACCACTGCGCTGGACCGCGCCAGACGTGCCCGTCGCCGTGCCACTCGCCACGACGGCAGTCCTCGGCATCGCCGGTGAGACGGCCGACGTGCATCGCACCACCTCCTGGCTACTGGCCCAGATCGCGACGCTGCACTCCCCCACCGACACCCGTCTCTGGATCTTCACCTCGTCGCGCGGGGCGGCGTCCTGGGAATGGACCAAGTGGCTCCCGCATGAGCGGGCCGGCGACGATCACCCCCGTCCGGTGCGACTCGCACACGATGAGGACGACCGTGCCGCCATGATCGGCGAGCTCACCGCCGAGGTCGAGCGTCGCAAGGAGCTGGACACCGACGAGCGCGAGGGGCTGCCGTCCGTCGTGGTCGTGCTGGACGGCGCCCGGGAGCTGCGCATGGCCCCGGGCATGACCTCGTTGCTGAAGTCCGGTGCCTTCGTCAACGTCTACTTCATCTGCCTGGACCGCACCTCGCGCGAGCTGCCCGAGGAATGCCGCTCGGTCGTGGAGATCGACGGCCCGCTGGCCAACCTGCAGACCACGGCGGAGCGGCATCTGGACGGCGTCCGCCGCGATGTGGTCGACGATGCCTGGCTCGACCGGCTCGGGCGTGCGCTCGCGCCGATCCACGACGTCAGCACCGAGGACCTCAGCTCGTCCCTCCCGGCCGCGAGCCGGCTGCTCGACGTGCTCGGACTGCCCGTGCCGGACGGCGAGGCGCTCACCCGCCGCTGGTCCGGAGGCGGTCGCACGACGCGGGCGGTCATCGGCGAAGGCCTCGACGGTCCCTTCACCGTCGACGTCCGCGCCGACGGCCCGCACGGGCTGGTCGCCGGCACCACCGGATCGGGCAAGTCCGAGCTGCTGCAGACGATCATCGCCTCGCTCAGCGTCGGCAACCGGCCCGATGAGTTCAACTTCGTGCTCATCGACTACAAGGGCGGCGCGGCGTTCAAGGACTGCCAGCATCTGCCCCACACCGTCGGCATGGTGACCGATCTCGACGGCCATCTCACGTCCCGGGCGCTGGAGTCGCTCGGCGCGGAGCTGCGGCGGCGCGAGCATCAGCTGGCCCGCGCCGATGCCAAGGACATCGAGGACTATCTGGCCGCCAAGGGCCCCGATGACGAGCCGATGCCGCGCCTGCTCATCATCATCGACGAGTTCGCCGCCCTCGTGGCCGAGCTGCCCGACTTCGTCAACGGCCTGGTGGACGTGGCTCGACGCGGCCGCTCCCTCGGCGTGCATCTCATCTTGGCCACCCAGCGACCCGCCGGTGTCGTCAACGCCGAGATCAAGTCCAACACCAATCTCCGCATCGCCCTACGCGTCACCGATGCCAACGACTCCGAGGACGTCATCGAGTCGAAGGTCGCCGCCGAGATCCCCAAGTCCTTCCCCGGCCGCGCCTATGCCCGGCTCGGGCATTCCTCGCTGGTCGCCTTCCAGAGCTCGCGGGTCGGAGGACGCCCGGCTGGCGACGAACGCCCCGAGCTCGTCTCGCGGGCCTTCGGCCTGGGCGACCTGCGCGCCCTGGCGCCCCTGTCGACCGAGGCGGAGGAGGACACGTCGACCCCGACCGATCTCACCGCCCTCGTGCGCGCCGTCAACGCGGCGAACGATCTGCTCGGCCTGCCCGAGATGCGCAAACCGTGGCTGCCGCCCCTTCCGCAGACGCTGGCCCTCGACGATCTCGACGACGCCGCGCCCGCGGACTCCGACGCGATCGTGTTCGGACTCGCCGACGTGCCCCATCGCCAGGAGCAGCGCGTGGCCACCTGGGATCTGGTCCGCGGCGGTCACCTGATGATCGCCGGGCAGTCGCGTTCGGGCCGCTCTTGGGCGCTGCGGACCATCGCCGCCTCGATCGCGCGGACGCACTCACCGGCCGATGTCCACGTCTACGGCATCGATGCCGGCAACAACGCGCTGCTGCCGCTCGTCTCGCTGCCGCACGTGGGCGCCGTCATCACCCGCACGCAGACCGACCGCCTGTACCGGCTCTTCGACTTCCTCGGTCGTGAGCTCACCCGCCGCCAGCAGTCGCTCGCGAGCCAGGGATTCGCCGATGTCACCGAGCAGCGCGCAGCGGTACCGCCCGAGGAGCGGCTGCCCTATCTCGTCGTGGTGCTCGACCGGCTCGAGGGCTATGTGAGCGCCTTCGACTCCCTCGACGGCGGTGTGCTGGTCGAGCGTCTCGTCGGCTTGCTCCAGGAGGGTGTCGGGGCCGGCATCAGGTTCGTGATCGGCGCGGACCGCAGCGGCGTTCTCGGGCGGATCGCCCTGCTCGTCGAGGATCGGATCATGCTCTCGATGAGCGATGCGAGCGACTTCTCGGCGATCGGGTTGTCGGCCCGCTCGGTGCCGGCCTCGATGCCGCCGGGCCGTGGCTTCCGCGGCGGTGAGCGGCCCGAGGAGCTGCAGTTCGCGATGCTCGATCCGAGCGGCGAGGGCACCGCACAGGTCCGGGCGCTGCACGAGATCGGTCGGCTGGCGGCTGAACGTCACCCCGATATCCCGCGGCCGCAGCGTCCGCAGCGTATCGACGAGCTGCCTGTCACGATCAGCCTGGAGGAGGCGCGCCAGCTCGAGCGCACATCGGCCCAGGACAGCCCGACCTTCGTCCCCATCGGCGTCGGCGGGGACACGCTCGCCCTCGTCGGGTTCGACCCGCTCGTCACCGGTCCGGGATTCCTCGTGGCCGGACCCCCGCGCTCGGGGCGCAGCACGTCCCTGCGCGTCGCGGTGGAGCATCATCTCTCCCGACGACGCGAGGTCGTGGCCTTCGCACCTCGTATCTCGGCCCTGCGCGAGGTCGAGGGGAAGCGCTACCGGCTCATGACCGGCCAGGAGCCGATCGAGGAGATCCGCCAGGTGATCTCAGAGCTGCGAACCCACCATCTCATCGTCGTGGACGATCTCGACGTGCTCGGTGCCGACTCGCCCTTGGCGCAGTTCCTCTCCGAGACGCTGACGGGCATGCGCGACTCCCCCAATGCCATGATCGTCGCCGGCGGCATCGATGAGCTGGGAAGCTCGTACCGGGGCCTGCCCGCCGACCTCAAACGCGGTCGCACCGGCTTGGTGCTCGCCCCGCGGGCGGCGAACGACGGCGATGTCGTGAATGCGCGCTTCCCGCGTTCGGTCGGTGCCTCGGTGCCGATCGGGCGAGGGCTGCTGGCCACCCCCACCGGATTCCGGTGGGTCCAGGTGCCGCAGCCCTGAGCCCCGGTCTATGAGAAGGCGCTCGGCGCTACTGCTGGGTTGCGCGTGAGGTGTTCGATGTCATCGACGCGCCGGCCGCCTGTGTCCGAGACGACGGGGAAAATTCTCCCCTGTGGAAAGTCGCTGGACGTGTCGGTGGGACCTGCGATGATGGGAACATCAGTTCGACGCATGTGGGGGGTTTTCGATGGGTGTGGTGGTGGATCGTCTGGCCGGTGGTCCGGCGGCGATCGCTGCTGCGCGTGAGGGGCTCGCCGAGCTGGATGCGGGTGAGCTGGTGGAGGCGCATCGGGTGGGGCAGGCGATCCTGCGGGAGGTGCAGGCGTTCCTGCTCGCGGTCACGGCCGAGGGGCGCGGAAGAAGGCGCACGAGCAGACCTCCGCGCCGTCGATGGATGCTCTGATCGCCGAGACCTCGGGCATCACGCGGCGCGACGCCTCCCGGCAGCGCCAGCTGGCCGAACGTCTGGAGACGGCGCCGGTGCTGGCCGGACAGTTGACCAAGCCCGGCATGTCCACCGACAAAGCCCATGTGGTCGCTCGCGCGATGGATGAGCTTCCCCGCGACCTGTCCCCGGCCGACCGCGGCATCATCGAACGCGACCTGGCCGAGGCGGCACCGGGCATGAGCCTGGAGCAGTTGCGGCGCAAGGCCCGTCGGGCGGTCGAGATCGTCGACAAGCCCCGCGCGGACGCGATCGAAGACCAGACCCTCACCCGCCAGGAGCAGGCTGCGCGGCGCAGGGCCAGCTTCTGGATGACCCGGCCCGATGATGCTGGCATGGTCAAGGGCGGATTCGAGATCGACGCGTTCACCGGCGACATGCTGCGCTCCGTCCTGGAGTCCAAGACCTCACCGCGCTACCGCGGCGATGACGCTGAGGTGCCCGAATCGACGTCGGTCGGCGACGAGCCGTCGTACCCGGAGAAGCTCGGCCACGCGTTCTGTGACGTGCTGCGGCACCTGCCCAAGGACGGCTACGGCAACCACGGCGGAGTCGCTGCCACGCTCATGGTCACCGTCACCGAAGACGCCCTGCGCGGTCGTACCGATCAGGCCGGCGTCACCGACCACGGCACGCACGTCTCCGCCGGGCAGCTGCGGATGATCGCCTGCGACGCGGGCATCCTGCCGGTGGTCATGGACGGCGACTCGGTCCCCCTCGACCTCGGCCGCAGCAACCGGCTCCACACCGAGAAACAACGCAGAGCACTCGCGTCACGAGATGGCGGATGTGCGTTCCCGGGCTGCGACCGACCACCGAGCATGGAGCCGTCGCACCAGGGGCATCGCCGCGACGGAGTGTGAAGCCCACCATGTGAGGCCATGGGCGGACGGCGGACCGACCAGCATCGACAACGGGGTCCTGCTCTGCGCCCATCACCACCACAAGATCCATCACACCCGATGGCGGGTTGTCATCAACCCACGCGACCGACTCCCCGACTTCTACCCACCCGGATCTGACGTCCCCATCCGCAACACCCGCTACCAACCACTCATCGCCTAGACCCCCGTCGCGCCAGTAGGCGCGGGGGTTGCGAGCGCCGTTAGCCGGGACCTACCGGCGCGATCTCTTAACGCACCTTCTTGACGATCGACTGCAGCTCACCGACGCCCAGGTCATAGGGGCCTCCCGAACCGGAGATGGTCCCGGGCATCTGGAGCGTCTGGCCGTTCGGCAAAGTCGCCTCGACCGTGTAGTCGACGGTGACGCCGATCGCGTACGACCCAGAGCGTCGGTACGCGTGCTCCACGGCGCCCTCCTGGCCGACCTCCGCATCGGCGATGCCGGCGCCGGTGGCGGAGGCACCGTCGCCGAAGTTCCAGGTGACGTCCTCGGGTGAGAAGGTCAGCGGGATGTCGAAGCCGAGGACGTCGACATTCACCTGCTGGTCCGCGTCGTCGACGTACATATTGGTCGGGAAGTTGACGTAGCTGCGCGCGCCGGGCTCGGTGGTGATCTCCACCCCGGGGGCGACGGCTCGTGCGCTGTCGATGATGTCGTCGATGGTGATCTGCCGGGGCCCCTCCTGCGGCGGCGGGTCGTTCGCACCGCGGCAGATGGGCCCGAGCCGCTCGAATTCCGGCCCGTTGGGGAATGTGCCATCGGGATTGACGAGCCGACCGAAGTCCCAGTACCCGTTCTCTCCATCGGCGCAGTGGGTCTCGGCGTATTGGTACATCTCCGGACACAGATTGTCATTGATCTGCATGGGACGATTGGTCTCGGGGTCGTGTCTGATTCCTGCGGATTGGCAGTACGGCGCGTAGGCGTGTTCCATCCACGGTTCAGGGTCGGTGAAGATCGGCCGGTCGCCCCCGCCACCTCCACCCGGGTCGGTGACCGAACCACCGGGGTCGGTGCCGACGAGATCATCGTCGTCCCAGTCCCAACCGGCGAACGCAGGGCTGACAGTGCCGATGAGAACAGCCGCCAGCCCGATGGCGGCGACTCGAAGTCCTCGTCTCACGGTCTCACTCCCCCAGGTTGAAGTTCAGCAGTGACCATACGTCACCGGTCCATCGGAGATTCAACGACGCCGGGACATCCTGCTCCGCAGGCAACACCTCGACGTCCTCGGGGTCCGCGCTGTTGATGCGCTCACCCTCGGGAATGTCCATGGTCAGCGAAAAATTGTGTACGTCGTCCCTGGTCTCGTGGTCCTGGACGATGAAGGTAGGTTCTGCCCCGGCGACTTGCAGCTTCTTACTCTCCGCCGCAGCGAAGCGCTCCAGTGAGGCACACCCCTCGCAGGTGGTCTGGTCGGCGATGTCGAGGACCGGATCGGCGTCGCCGGTCGCGTAGGCATAGAAGATCAGGTCCATCGCGTACTGCGCGAACTCCTCGGCGCTCTCCGACGAGTTCTCCTGATCCCCCGGAGCCGGGGGCGCCTCTGTGGCGCTCCATTCCCAGTCCTGCTCCTGCGCCGGCGTGCTCTCCGTCCCTGCCTCGGGCAAGTCGGAGTCCTCCCCGCCGGAGCAGGCAGCCAGCGTGAGAGCCAACAGCACAGCGACAACCCCGGCACCACGTCGCCGTGAGGCGAGCGAGGTGCCGGGGTTGCGGGCCGTGTCGTCAGGCCACACCGTCGATCAGCGCGGCGAGGTGAGCGGCGAGAGCACGGGATGCTTGTCCTGCTCCTTGGCGCCCTCGGCGAACTTGTTGTGCTGGAAGGCCACATCGGTGCCCGCACCGGCGAAGGCCTGGCACAGGTTCGTCAGCGTCTGCTTGAACTGCACCCAGGACTCGTTGAACTGGGCGGCACCGGCCGACTGCCACTCCTCATTGGCCTGCGTCAGCGATGCATCCACATTGGTGATCATCGTGTCGGTCTCCTGCATCGAACGCTGAAGCGTCGTGTAGAGAGCGTGCAGGTCTTCGATCCGTGCTCCGGCCATCTGTTTCTCCTCAGTACGTTGGTCCGTCCCCCGAACCCCGCCGAAGGACCTCTGCGTTGACAAGACAGTATCGAACTCTACGATCTCTCCCCCAGTCCCGCCCGCTCAGAGAGCAACCGAGGCGAGTCCTGGTACCTTCTTTCTCAGCTTCAGTGTCTTTCCAGCTTCACTGTCGAGGGGTGGATCGGTGACCGACCAAGAGGACAATCTGTACAAGGCCGCGCTCGGGCGCGCACGGACGCGGATCGGCCAGGAACGCGATGCCTTCGATATCGGGGGCGATCCCACCTCGGCGATCACCCGGGCCATCGCGACCGACGGCGGATGGGACTGCAGCGAGGCCGACGGCTGGCTCGAGGATCTCTCGCATCAGGTCAGCGGCCTGCGCGAGGCCTTCGACCAGGCGTGGAACGACATCAACACCGCCTACGAGGCCGAGGACGACAAGGTCGACGAAGGCGACTGGCGCGGGCGGGCGTATTACACGCTCCAGGGTCCGCTGATCCTTCAGGCGTACTGACATGACCGTACGTATGAACGTCGGCGCCCTCGATTCCGCGATCTCCGCGGTCGAGGAGCTTGCCAATGACATCGCCAATGCCCGTACCGCCTGCATCAACGCCGTGCCGTACCGCGGGCCGTCCCTGCCGAGCCTGACCGGGGGTTCGGTCACCGTGACCGCGCCGGAGTGGCTCAGGGAGCAGAAGACCGACCCGCTGGGCGTCGTGCTCGATCTCGCCCGTCTCCTCGACACCGATGGCGAGGGCGAGGTCGTGTGGACCGGATCCACCGACGGCTCCATCCAGGACATCAAGGAGGAGCTCGGCCGTCAGATCGCGGCGCGCGCCGAGGATCTGGAGGATATCGAGTCCTCGGAGGATCTCGATGAGTTCCTCGAGACGCTGGAGCTGCTCGACACCTATGCCGACGATCCCGATGTCACCGGGGCCTTCGTCAACGCGATCGGCCCCGAGGGCCTCAACCGGCTGATCCAGCAGGCCGGTTCGATGACCGGCCCGTACGCCGACTACCCGAACCCGAACGGCATCTACGAGGACTCCTCGTACGGCGAGGAGTTCGAACGCGTCGTCGCCATGCAGGACACGCTGGCCGAGACGTTGAGCCAGAGCGTCGCCACGGCCTCCCTCGCCGGCAAGCTGCCCAGCGACTTCGGCGAGGAGTTCGTCCGTGGCGGGGACCCGCGGTCCGCCGCCATCCTCTTCGACTACGCGGCCCGGGGCGGGCACGAGTTCGGCTCGGAGTTCCTCGTCTCCGCCGGGGACGCGCTCATCGAGTGGGAGAACGGGGAGGGCGGCATGTACTGGTCGAACTTCTCCGGCAGCGACCAGCAGTTCGGCACCGCCGACATGGACGCTCTCCGCGATCCCACGGTGGCCTGGATGGAGGCACTCTCGCTGAGCACGGACGGTTCGCAGGAGGTGCTGCTCGACACCGACCGAGCCGCCTACCTGCTGGAGCGCTTCAGCCCGATGGAGGATGTGGAGGGCGCGGCCGCCGGAAAGGTCCTGCAGACCGCCACGATCGATCAAGCTCTCGATCCGGGTACTCACGGACGCGATGCCGCCACCATCTCCTCCTGGGCCATCGAGCACTTCGGCGGCGACGCCGAGCCCCTGGACGGCATCAAGGAGGAGCTGGGCGGCATCGTCGCCACCTACATCCGTGATGTCGACCGGGTCTCCTACGACCTGGAGTCCGCGGCGGGGAGCGGCATCTATGGTCCGGGGGACGTTCCTCCGGGCACGATGGGCGGGGACGGCTTCCCGCCCTACGGCATCCGACTCGATCGGGGCGCCCTGGCCAATCTGCTGGGCGATATCGGCGACAACGATTCAGCGGTCTCCATCGTCGGCGGTGCGGCCAGCCGCCTGAACTCGGTGCGCCTGGACGAGGCGATCGGCCTGGTCGCCGAGGATCCGGCGCCGTCCGGTTCGATCGGCACGGATGATCCGCTCTACAACGCCGCCCGTAACAACGGGTCGTTCACCGGTTTCCTCTACGACAACATGCTCCAGGGCGATATCGCGAGCGCTCAGGGTGACGCCGAGCAGCGTCAGCGCATGGCCGAGCTGCTGCTGCTGCCGGCCGACGCGGTGAAGCTGCCGGGCGGCCCTGTCGGCTCGTACGTCATCGGGCAGATCAAGCGCGAGGTCACGAACGAGTTCGTCGGCGATGGTGTGAGCGACACCATCGCCGAATCCAACCACGCCTACGACGACATCATGTCGTTCACCCAGATGCAGGCACTCGAATCCCTGGTCTTCTCCGATGAGGACATCCCGATGGGCGATCTCGCCGAGGTGTGGCCGGGCGCGGCCGACGGCGATCCCGTCCCCATGTCGGAGCTCACGAACGAGGACCGCACGGCGATCATCAACACGGTGCGCTCCGGTGGCCAGGATTATGCGACGGCCGTGCGCAATGGTGTGGACGACGGCCGCGACGACCTGGTCCAGCAGTACGGACGTCCGTGATGGGTCGGCGCCGGGCCGCCATCGCGACGGCGGGAATCGCGGTTCTCGCGCCCGTTCTCACCTCCTGCGGAGGGCCGGCGTACGAGCACGAGACGGCCTGCTCCATCCCGGCGGATGTCGTCGGCGAGGCCCTCGGGACCGATCGATTCGAGGCCACGGCCGAGTCGCTGTCCGATGTGCCGGTCGAGCTCCCCGAAGGCGGATCCATCGACGCCTGCTTCATCGAGACCGACGACGACACGCTCCGCGTCCTGGCTCAGGTGCGCGGTAAGGACTTCCTGCGCGAGCAGCGCGATGCTCTGGACGACACCGCACCCACGTTCGAGCTCGGCGAGGGGACCGCACGCGTCACCGACGGCGGTGGAACCTGGATCTGCGGCAATGTCTGGCTGCACGTCGTGCTCGACGAGGGCACGCTCGCCTCGACGGACGCCATGCGCGAGGCGCTGGAGACGCTCGCCGATGTGGTCGGATGCTACGAGGCAGCGAGCGGATGAGCCGAGCGACGAGCACAGGCCCCTCGGCCCCGCCGCTCAGCGGACGCGCTTGACGAGGGACTGGACCTCGCCGACCGTGATCGGATAGGGATCGCTGGTGTTGGTGATCGGCACATCGGCGTCGATGGGCTCGCCGTCGACGGTGACCGTAGCTGTGTAGTCGCGGGTGACGGTGATCGAGTAGGCGCCGGCGCGGCGGTACTCGTGCTCTACGGCGCCCGCCTCGCCGATCGCGGCGCCGACGATGCCCGCACCCGAACCGCCTGACCCGTCCCCGAAGCTCCAGGTGATGTCGCTGGGGGTGAAGGACACGCTCACCTCGATCGGCAGGTCCTCCATCGGCACGACGAAGGGCCCGTAGGTCTCGTCGCCGGTGGCCACATTGGTGGGGATGTTGACGTAGGTACGCGCCTCGGGTTCGACGGTGATCTCCGGCTTAGGCGCCAACTGGACGATCTCGTCGAGGATGTCGTCGATGGTGATCGGCTCGTTCGGGTCCGGGGTGTCAGCCCCACGACATTGCAAGCGCTCGAACTGCCAGGGCTCGTCCGAGCCGCGTTCGCGAGAGTACAGCCGGTACTGGATCTGCCTGTCCGGGCACGGGGCGATCGCGCTGCCGCAGAGGGCGTCGTCGGGATTCTCCGGGCCGTTCACATCACAGGCGACGACCCATCGGTACTCTTTCGGGTCGACCCAGATCGGCGTTCCGCCGATGGGGTCCGGCCCGCGGTCACCACCACCGCCACCCTCCTCACAGCCGACGCTGACTCCGCCGCCGATACCTCCGGTGTCGCAGTCGGCGGCCGACGCGGAATCGACGGAGGTGACGACGCTCGTGGCGAGAGAGGTCGCCACGAGCGCCAGCGCGAGGATCAGGCGCCGGATCATGGTGCCTGCCCCGGCAGCGTCCAGGTGCGCACCTTCCAGGAGCCGTCGACCCATTGCAGGTGGTAGTCGAACTCGCTGGACTCGGCCGGGAACTCCCCGCTCACCACGTTGGTCTGCGGATCGAGGATCTGGGCGGAGGGCGCGCGGAAGCTCGCCCGGACGGTCGCGGTGTCGTCCGTGACCTCGGCATCCTCGATGTCGATCGTGAGGGGCCCGGAGTACGCATAGACCTCGTCGCCGAGCCCCATCCCCGTCTGTGCGACCGTCGCGCACGGGGCACACTCACCGCGCGCCTCGTCCAGGATGCTCTCGCGGTCCGGCGTGGCCAAGGTGTACGCGAGCATGCGGATGACGTAGTCGGTGTAGGCCTCGGCGCCCTCCGCCGTCTGCTCCGGTTCGGGCCGAGTCGGCTTCTCCGCGGGGTCCGACGGTTGTTCGACCGCTGCCGGCTCGGACGAGGCCGGCGCCGTGGGCGCCGTGTCCGTTCCGTCCTCGCCACACGCGGACAGCGTGAGCAGAAGCGCCATGCCGGCGATGACCTTGCGCACCGCATTCCCCCTGTCATGGATGGTCGTCCGTCGCAGTTTACGATATTCCCCGCCTTCGTCAGGATCAGCGACGCAGGACGGAGGCCAGCTCGCGGGCCGTCGACATCATCTCCGCCGGAGCAGTGCGAGAGCCGAAGGTGAAGCGCACTGCCGTCTGAGCGGTCGCCGCGTCGTAGCCCATGGCCGTCAGCACGTGGCTCGGCTCATCGCTCCCGGCGGCACACGCCGATCCGCTCGAACAGTAGACGCCGCGACGCTCGAGATCGAGCAGGATGGACTCGCCGCTGCGGCCGGGGAACACGAAGGACGCGTTGCCGGCCAGCCGACGGATGGCGTGCCCGGTCAGCCGCGACTCCGGAACCTGGGCGAGGACCTCCCCGATGAAGCGATCTCGCAGTGCGACCAAGGTCTCGATGTCGTCGTTCGCGGCGAGATCGAGGGCGGTGGCCATCCCCACCGCGGCGGCCACATTCTCCGTCCCCGAGCGACGATCGCGTTGCTGACCGCCGCCGTGGATCAACGGCTCGAAGGGAGTCCGGCGGCGCAGGTAGAGCACTCCGATCCCCTTCGGTGCGCCGAGCTTGTGCCCGGCCAGGCTCAAGGCCCGCACCCCGAGCCGGGTCACGTCCAGATCGAGGGTGCCGGCGGCCTGCACGGCATCGGTGTGGAAGGGGACGTCGTACTCGGCTGCCAGGTCGCTCAACACGGCGATGTCCTGCACCGTGCCCACCTCGTTGTTGGCGTGCTGGACGCTGACCAAGGTCGTGTACGGGCGTAACCGCGCCGCGAGCGCGTCCGCCGCCACGATCCCCTCGGAGTCGACCGGGATCCGTTCGACCTCGAAGCCCAGCCGCTCCAGCCATCCGGCGGACTCCAGGACCGCTGGATGCTCGATCTCGCTCACCAGCACGTGCCTCCCCCGAGGCGAAGCGAGCGCGATGCCCTTGACCGCGGCGTTGTCGGACTCGGTCCCGCCTGAGGTGAACAGGATCTCGGCGGGTCGTGCTCCGAGATGCTCGGCGACCCGTGCGCGGGCCTCCTCCAGAGCTCGGGCAGCCGACTGCCCGAGCTCGTGGTTGCTGGCCGGATTCGCGAAGCCTCCGGTCAGATGCGGCCACATCGCCTCCAGCACCTCACGCCGGACCGGTGCCGTCGCCGCTTCGTCGAGGTAGACCTGCACGGTCAGCTCCGCACGTCGAGACCGAGGTCGAGGGCGGGCACGCCGTGGGTCAGCGCTCCGACGCTGATGACATCGACACCCGTGCGGGCGATGTCGCCGATGGTCTCGAGCGTCACTCCCCCACTCGCCTCGACGAGCGCGCGACCGGCGACGAGATCGACACCGCGCCGCAGGTCGTCGAGGGAGAAATTGTCGAGCATGATCGTACCGACACCACCGGCGAGCACCGGCTCGATCTGTTCCAGTCGGTCGACCTCGACCTCGATATGGGTCGTATGCGGGAGCTGAGCGCGAGCGCGGCGGATCGCGGCGGTGATGTCGCCGACCAGCGCCAGATGGTTGTCCTTGGCCATCACCGCGTCCGACAGCGAGTAACGGTGGTTGTGGCCCCCGCCGCACCGCACGGCGTGTCGTTCGAGCGCACGCAGCCCCGGGGTGGTCTTGCGCGTGTCGACCACCCGCGCACGCGTGCCCTCCACCGCGGCGACGTACCGCGCCGTCAGCGTGGCGATACCGCACATCCGTTGGACGAGGTTCAGAGCGACACGTTCACCCCGCAGCACCGACCGTGCAGGGCCGTCGACCGATGCGAGCACCTCGCCGGCATCGAATCGAGCGCCCTCGGCGACCTGCGCTGTCACGGTGACCGTGCCGTCCAGCGCGGTCATGGCGCGCGCGAAGACCTCCCCGCCGCTGTAGACGCCCGGCTCGCGTGCGACGAGGTCGGCGGTGGCCACCGAGGTGCTCGGGACGAAGACCTCGGAGGTCAGATCGCCGAAGGGAGCGTCCTCGTCGAGGGCGGCCAGCACGATCTGATCGATCTGTCGTGGAGTGAGCATCAGGCCTCCCATCGCACGGCCGAGTGCCGCGCGGTCGTGTCGGATCCGGGTGCGTCGGCTCGCCAGTGAGCGCCTCGGGACTCCTGCCGGGCGAGGGCGGAGTGGGCGACCGCGCGGGCCACCAGCAGCAGGTGATCGTCCTCGGCGCTCTTGACATCGCTGGCCGGGCCGACGGACCAGCCGTCGAGCGTCCCGATCGCGAGTTCGAGGAGGTCACGATCCCGCTCGAGGCCGACGTTCTGCCACATCAACCGTTGCAGATCGTCGCGTCCGGCGTGTTCGCGAGATCGGCCGGAAGACACCGTGACGACCTCGCCGTCGAAGGGCGGTTCCATCTGCCACGGCAGGTTCAGCGCCTCCACCGCGCGCCGCCCCATGACGGCGCCCTCGAGCAGCGAGTTCGACGCGAGCCGGTTGGCGCCGTGCAGCCCGGTGCAGGCGACCTCCCCCGCGGCGTAGAGGCCCGGGACCGTGGTGCGCGCATGGCCATCGGTGACGATGCCGCCCATCAGATAGTGAGCCGCGGGAGTAACCGGCACCGGCGCCGCGGCCCAATCCCATCCATGCGCTCGGACCGTGGCATCGATCCCGGGGAACCGCCGAGCGAGGAACTCGCCTCCGAGCGCGGTGGCGTCCAGTCCGACGGGTGCACCGTTCTGCTCGCGCATCCGCCGAGCGATGGCACGCGCCACGACATCGCGCGGAGCCAGTTCGGCATCGGGGTGGACCTCGGTCATGAAGCGCCGGCCCTCAGCGTCGCGCAGCACGGCGCCCTCCCCCCGAACCGCCTCGGAGACCAGAGCGTTGCCGCCGACCGCCAATGAGGTCGGGTGGAACTGCACGAACTCCAGATCGGCGAGCAGGGCCCCTGCCCGCAAGGCCAGCGCGAGACCGTCGCCGGTGGCCACGGCGGGGTTGGTGGTGTGGGCGAAGAGCTGTCCAGCACCCCCGGTCGCCAGGATCACGGCATCGGCGTCGATCGTGGAACCGTCCAGGAGGCGCGCCCCGCGTACCCCGCCGTCGCGCAGGACGAGACCGGAGACGAAGGTGTTCTCGTGGACCCGGGCGCCCGAGTCGAGCAGGCGACCCGCGAGGGCCTTCGCGATCGCGGCGCCGGTGGCGTCACCGTCGGCGTGCAGGATGCGTGCGCGGCTGTGCGCCGCCTCCAGCCCTCGCGCGAGACGCCCTTCGGAGACATCGAAGCGCACCCCCGCGGCGAGCAGATCGGCGACCGCCTCCGCCCCCGCACCGCACACCACCTCGGCCGCGGAACGCTCGCTCAGCCCGGCGCCGGCATCGAGGGTGTCCCTCACATGGGCCTCGACCGAGTCGTCATCGCTCGTCACCGCGGCGATGCCGCCCTGCGCGTAGCGCGTCGCGCTCTCGGTGAGATACGACTTGGTGACGACGGTGACGTCGAGCCCGCGGCTCCGCGCGGCGAGGGCCGCGGTCAGCCCCGCGACACCGCTGCCGACGACCAGAACGTGTTCGATGGACATGGCGACCTCGTCAGCGCGGCTTGGCCGCCAGCATCCGCTCGAGCGCGACCTTGGCATCGGCGGCGACCTCGTCGGACACGACGATCTGATTGCGGATCTCGCCCTCGACCAGACCGTCGAGCACCCAGGCGAGATACCCGGGGTGGATGCGGTACATCGTCGAGCACGGGCAGACGACCGGGTCGAGGCAGAAGATGGTGCGATCCGGGTACTCGGCGGCGAGACGGTTGACGAGGTTGATCTCGGTGCCGATCGCGATCGTGTCACCGGGCTCACTGGCAGCGACGAACTTCCTGATCACGTCGGTCGATCCCGCCGCGTCGGCCGCATCGACGACCGGCATGGGGCACTCGGGGTGCACGATGACCTTGCAGCCCGGGTGATCGGCGCGCGCCTGCTCGATCTGCGCCGCGGTGAAGCGCTTGTGCACCGAGCAGAAGCCGTGCCACAGCAGCACCTTGGCCTCCTCCAGCTGTTCGACCGAGTTGCCGCCGAGGTCCTTACGCGGATTCCACATGGGCATCTGTTCCACGGAGATGCCCATCGCCTTGGCGGTGTTGCGGCCGAGATGCTGGTCGGGGAAGAACAGCACGCGCTGGCCGCGCTCGAAGGCCCACTCCAGCACCGTCTGCGCATTGGACGACGTGCACACGATGCCACCGTGGCGTCCGCAGAAGGCCTTGAGCGCCGCCGAAGAGTTCATATAGGTGACGGGGATGACCGGAAGACGGCCCTCAGCATCCGGCTCGGTGCCGTACACCTCGGTCAGCTGCTCCCAGGCCTCCTCGACCGAGTCCTCATCGGCCATATCGGCCATCGAGCAGCCCGCGGCGAGGTTCGGCAGGATCACCGTCTGCTCGTCTCTCGCGAGGATGTCCGCGGTCTCGGCCATGAAGTGCACGCCGCAGAACACGATCGCCTCGGCCTCCGGGCGGGTCAGCGCGGCATTGGCGAGCTGGAAGGAGTCCCCGACGAAGTCGGCGTACTGCACGACCTCGTCCCGTTGGTAGAAGTGCCCGAGGATGACGAGACGGTCGCCGAGGGCGCTCTTGGCCCGGCGGATGCGCTCGTGCAGCTCCTCCTCGCTCATCTGCTGGTAGGCGACCGGCAGCTGGCCGGGTCGCACGACGGGTTCGGGGATCGCGTCGGCCTCGGAGGCGCCGGGCCCGTACCCGGGCATCCGGTCGAACTCCCACGGCCCCTTGGCGAGCTCCACATCGCAGCTCTGCTTCGGCTGGGACTCGATACGGTCGGTGACGGACAGTGTCATGACGTCTCCTCGATGGTGAGGCTGTGACGCGAATGCGCCGGGTTGGATCGATAGAGCGCGGGGGGCCGATGGCTCGTGCCGGTCACATGGCGGCCGGTCGGTTCCACGGTCCCCTGCGCGAGGATCTGGCGACGGAAGTTGGCGGGGTCGAGCGCACGACCCAGCACGGCCTCGTAGACCTCTCGCAGTTGAGCGAGGGTGAACTCGTCGGTCACGAAGGCGTGCGCGATCGGCGAGTAGGTGATCTTGGCGCGGAGCCGGTCGAGGGCGTATCGCACGATGACATCGTGGTCGAAGGCGAGGCCGTGGACATCGTCCGCGACGAACCACTCCACGTTGTCGCCATCGATCGCCCGGGCGTCCTCGTCGGGCCGCACGAGGGCCCAGTAGACGATCGACACGACCCGCTCACCCGGGGAGCGGTCGACATTGCCGAAGGCGTAGAGCTGTTCGAGGTGACGCGGCGCGAGGCCGGTCGTGCGCAGCAGGGTGGCGCCGGCGGAGTCGGCGAGATCCTGATCGTCCTCCAGGGGCCCGCCCGGCAATGCCCAGAGCCCCTCATAGGGCTCGCGGATGCGGCGGACCAGCGGGAGCCAGGGGGTCGGGCGGCCGGTGCTCGGATGCGGGCGCAGCGCGAACACGACGGTGGACACGGCGAGCGACAGGCACTGCTGCGTAGTGCTCTCCATGCGACCCTCCTTAAGGTGCAAGTGACACTATGCCCCCGACTTTTGGTCGCGTCAACCCTAAGCACCTCCGGTGCGACTTTTGCCGGGTTGTGGCCCCGTGGCCGGCGGCACAGGGGCCGCAACCCGGCAATTCTCGATCGTTGCGGAAGACTTGTCCGCATGCCGACACAGATCCGACCGATCACACCGGACGATCACGACCAGCTGAAGGTGCTGCTCACCGAGGCTTTCGGAACGAACGAAGGAGACTGGGAGGGCCTCCGGGCTCCAGGGCGGACCCGGTGGGGCGCGTTCGTCGACGGTCGTCTCGCCGCGACCATCAACCATCTCGAGTACACGTCCTGGTTCCGGGGCGTCGAGGTGCCGACGGCCGGCGTGACCGGGGTATCGATCGCGGCCGAATACCGTGGACAGCGTCTACTGCGCCCGCTCATGGAGGAGTTGACGGCGCACGCCCGATCACGAGGCGAGCGGATCGCCACGCTCTTCGCCACGGCGACCGGCATCTATCGGGGCTTCGGATTCAGCCGCATCCTGCAGGTCGGCAGCGTGGAACTCCCGGTGGCCTCGCTCGGGCGGATTCGCGGCAGCCTGGACCTGCGCCGGGCCACCGACGACGACCAGGATGTGCTGCGGACGATCTACGACACCTGGGCCCGGCGGCACGACGGCCCGCTGACCCGGCGTGGTCCGGCCCACGAGCGCCCCGACCATCGCTTCAAGGACCTCACGGGCACCACGATTATCGAACGTGACGGTGAACCCCGCGGTTATCTGCGATGGAAGCGCGGGCCGTCCGGCGACTGGGCCGACTCGGTCGTCGAGGTTCCCGAGCTGATCGCCCTGGATGCCGAGGCAATGCGCACGGCGCTGGCCACACTGGCGAGCTACGACTCGGTGGCCTCGCGGATCCGGCTGTTCAGCGCCGGTGACGTGGACACGATGCGATGGATCCTGCCGTCCAATGCCTGGAGTCCGGTCGGGGACAACGAACCGTACATGCTGCGCGTCCTCGATCCGTCGGCCTTCGATCTGCTGCCGGCACCACCAGGCGTCACGGCCACTCTGCCGTTCGCGGTCGGCGACGACGGCTGGGTGCTGCACGTCGCGGACGGCGAGATGCGCGTCGAACCAGATCCGATGGCGGCGTCCTCGGGCCGCCGGCTGGATCCGGGGGCGCTCGCGGTGAGCTTCGCCGGAGCGCTGACGAGCTCGGCCCAACGCGAGGTCGGCCTGCTCGCCGGCGACGATCGCGACGACGCCCTCTGGGACCTCGTCTTCACCAGCGGCCGCCGTCTCGCCACCCGAGACTCCTTCTGACTCCGTCCACCTTTTGCCGGGTTCTGGCCCCTCGCGCCTTCGGAAAAGGGCCACAACCCGGCAAAAGTTGGACGGAGGGCTAGCGGAAGTCGCGGGCGCGGTGCTTGGCGGGGAGCGCGGAGGCGGCAGCGGGGTAGAGCGACTCGATGCGCTCGAGGGCCTCGGCCTTGAGGTTGACCGCGCCGTCGCTGTGCTCCAGGACGCCGCGCACCACCACTCCCGCCGCATTGCGCGCCACCCGGCGATGCTGCTGCCACACCGAGCCGAAGACGACGACATTGAGCATGCCGGTCTCGTCCTCGAGATTGAGGAAGGTGACCCCACCCGCGGTAGAGGGTCGCTGGCGATGCGTGATGAGCCCGGCCACCCGTACCCGACGTCCCGTCTCATAGGCCGCCAGCTCGGTCACCGAGAGCACCCCGTGTTCTCTCATGAGGGAACGCAGGTGCTGCATCGGGTGCTCACGCGGCGAGATGCCCGTCGCCCACAGATCGGCGGTGGTCAGCTCGACCTCGCTCATCCCGGGCAGCATCGGCGGCGGCGAGGTGACGGCTGTACCCTCCAACTGCTCGAGCCGGTCGATATATCCGGCATTCCACAGCGCCTCGCGGCGCGACATCCCGAAGCCGTCGAACGCTCCCGCGGTGGCCAGCGACTCCATCTGGGCGATCGACAGCCGCGCCCGCCGGGCCACATCGGCCATGTCGCGGAAGGGCCGCTCGTTCCGGGCCGCGACGATCCGCTCGGCGTCCGCCTGACCGATCTGCTGCACACTCGTCAGACCGAGCCGTACCCCGTGGTGGCCGTCGCGGCGATGGGCACCGAGCCGGTGATCGGCACCGGGAGCGAAGTCGGGCACCGGTGGCTGCTCGGTCAGCAGACATGAGTCCATCCCCGTCGCCTCGCTGCTCCCGGCGAGTGGTTCCAGGTCGGCATGCACGGCCGATGCCTCGATATCGGGCCGGAGCACCTCGACCCCGTGTCGTCTGGCATCGGTCACCAGCGACTGGGGCGAGTAGAACCCCATCGGCTGCGAGCGCAGCAGTCCGGCGAGGAAGGCCGCCGGATAGTGCAGCTTGAGCCAGGAGCTCGCATAGACCAGGAGCGCGAAGCTGATCGAGTGGCTCTCGGCGAAGCCGAAGTTGGCGAAGGCCTCGATCCGGGCATAGAGGATGTCGGCGACCTCATCGCTGATGCCCTTGGACTTCATGCCCTCATAGAGCTTGGCGCGCAGCCGCTCGATCTTCTCGATCCCCCGCTTGGAGCCCATCGCGCGGCGCAGCAGATCGGCCTCGTCTCCCGAACACCCGCCGATATCGGTGGCGATCTGCATGAGCTGCTCCTGGAACAGCGGGACGCCCTTCGTGCGCTCAAGGATCGGCTCCAGTGAGTGATGGAGGTAGTCGACCTCCTCATACCCCAGCTTGCGGCGGATGTACGGATGCACCGCGCCGCCCTGGATCGGCCCGGGACGGATCAGCGCGATCTCGATGACGAGGTCGTAGAACTCACGCGGTCGCAGCCGGGGCAGAGTGCCGATCTGCGCCCTGCTCTCCACCTGGAAGACCCCGATCGAGTCCGCCCGGCACAGCATGTCGTAGACCCCCGCCTCCTCCTTGGGGAGCGTCTCGAGCTCCCACCTCTCCCCCGTGTGCTCGGCGACGAGGTCGAAGGTGTGCTGGAGGGCACCGAGCATGCCCAGCCCCAGCAGGTCGAACTTGACCAGCCCCATCCAGGCACAGTCGTCCTTGTCCCACTGCAGCACCGTGCGCTTGTCCATACGGGCACGTTCGATGGGCACCACCTCGCCCACCGGCCGCGCGGTGAGCACCATGCCGCCGGAGTGGATGCCCAGATGGCGAGGGGCCCCGGCGGCACGCGTGGCCAGGTCGATAACCGCCTGCGGGGGCGCGCCGGGGGCATCGGGATCGTCGACCTCGACACGCGACCACGAGTCGATGCGCTTGCTCCAAGCGTCCTGCTGTCCCGGCGAGTAGCCGAGCGCCTTGGCCATGTCGCGCACGGCCGACTTGGGCCGGTAGCTGATGACATTGGCGACCTGGGCGGCATTGTGGCGGCCGTACTCGTCGTAGACCCACTGGATGATCTCCTCGCGCCGGTCGGAGTCGAAGTCCACGTCGATATCGGGCTCCTCGTCGCGGGTGGCCGACAGGAACCGCTCGAAGGGAAGGCGGTACTTGATCGAGTCGACGGCGGTGATGCCGAGGGCGTAACAGACCGCGGAGTTGGCCGCCGATCCCCGCCCCTGGCACAGGATGCCGCGATCCTTGGCCTCGGTGACGATGCGGTGGACGATGAGGAAGTAGCCGGGGAAGTCCTTGTCCTCGATCACCGCGAGCTCACGCTGCAGCCGCTCCTCGGCCTCCTCCCGGCGGTGGGCGTAGACGCGGTCGGCACCCTCTCGGACGAGCTTGCGCAGCCACGACATCGGCGTATGCCCGTCCCCGACGGGGAACCGCGGGAGCGCCGGAGAGGCCTTGCGCAGGTCGAAGCCGACCTCCTCGGCGATCCGCACCGAGCGCTCGACGGCCCCCGGATAGCGAGCGAAACGGCGCGTCATCTCCTCACCGGACCGCAGGTACCCCGGTTGCCCCAGCCAGCCACGCATCTCGGCGAGGCTGCGGCGGGCCCGCACGGCGGCGAAGGCCTGAGCCAGCCGAGCGTCGTCGGGCACCGCGGCGTGCACATTGCCGGTGGCCACGATGGGGAGCCCCGCCTCGCACGCCAGCTCGGCGAGAGCGTCGTTGACATCGGAGTCCTGCGGGTACCCGTGGTCGAGGAGCTCGACCACGACGTTGTCAGGCCCGAAACGCTCGACGAGGCCGCGCAGCTCAGCCTCCGCGGCCGACCTGCCACCCTCGCTCAAGGCCCGGCGGACCGCCCCCTTGCGGCATCCGGTGAGCACGAGGGCACGGTCGCGCAGTCGTTCGGCGAGGGAATCGAGGTGGTAGACCGGGCGCCCCTTCTCGTCGCCTGCCAGCTGCGCCTCGGTGATCGCCCCCGAGAGCGCGTGGTAACCCTCGACGCCGCGGGCGAGGACGAGCAGATGCTCTCCCTCCGGGTCGGGGCGACCGTTCTGCGGGCCGGTGAGTCCCAGGGAGAGCTCGGCCCCGTAGACAGTGTCCAGGCCGTGCAAGGTGGCAGCCTCGGAGAAACGCGCGGCCCCGTAGAAGCCGTCGTGGTCGGTGAGGGCGAGAGCGGAGAGCCCCAGCCGGACCGCCTGCTCGACGAGGGCATCGGGAGCGTTCGCGCCGTCGAGGAAGCTGTAGTTGCTGTGGCAGTGCAGCTCCGCATAGGGCACGACATCGACCGGGCGCTCGACGGGCTCGTCGGGGCGATAGGCACCGCGTTTGCGCGACCAGGCGGGACCGTCACCGCCGTCGGGCGGGTCGGTGGGTGGAGTGACACGACCGGAGAGACGGGACTCCAGCTCACGCCAGGAGATACCGGGATTGTTCCAGCCCATCACTCACTCCCTTCGGACAACTTTTGCCGGGTTGTGGCCCTTCGCGGACACGAATAAGGGCCATAACGCCGCAAAAGTTGGCCCCGGAGGGGTGTGCCGGTCAGTCATAGCGGGCCTCGGTCCACCATCGTCCGTCCTCGACACACATCAGCCAGGCGCTGCCGTCGACGCCGACGACCTGGAAGCGCGCGATCCGACGGGCCGCATGCTCGTCCCACCACAGGTCGTCGAGCGGCCAGGGGCCTGCCCAGCCCGCGACCGGCTGCCACGGTTGATCCGCTCCAAGACGAAATCGCGCGGGTTCTCCCGTCAGCCCGCCGCGAGAGGTCACGATGACCGGCTGCCCCTCGGCTCCCACCACTTGCGCCGGCTCGGGCGCCGCGAACACCCGCGCCGGAGCCGGCTCGGGGATCGACCCCGGCCACGGCCGCGCGAGATCGCGGACCTCGGCGGGCCGGTCCCCCCACGTGCTGGCGAGTTGACGCTCCCCGGGGCTCGATCCGCCCTGAACCCCTGCCGTCCGTACCGCCTCCGGCCCTACCAGACTCTGCACACGTGCCACCACCCTCTCGACTCCCTCATCTACTCCGTCACCGAACAGGCTCTCGGCGTGATCACCCACCTGCTCGACGGCCTCGGGTACCACCCGGACCTCATCGACCGGCGCGGTGATCACCCCGGGCACCTGCGCCTGCCAGCGGACCCGGTCGACGATGTCGGCCGAGGAGAACCACCGTGGGTGCCGCCAGGTACGAGCGTGGGACAGCACACCGTCGCTGTCGATCTCGATGCGTATCGCCGTGGCCACCGCACCGCGTTCGGCCAGCGCGGACACGAACGACTCGGCCGCTCTGCGCATGCTGAAGGCGATCGCCTCGACACGATCGAGCGGCGGCTCGAACGGCACCCGCCCGACCAGGTCCGGGGGGATCTCCCGTCGGCTGAGGAGCCTCGGATCCTCACCTCGTGCCCAGCGATGGGCGAGCACCCCGCTCGGGCCGAACCGCGTGCGCACGTCGGCGATCTCCAGCCGCGCGTAATCACCCAGCGTGCGGATGCCCAGACGACGCAGCAGATCGGCCATCTCCGGATCGCCGAGCACCGCTACCGGCAGGTCCCGCACGAAGTCCGCCGAACCGCCGGGGCCCACGACCACGGAGTCCTGCGGTGGAGCCTGGCGGGCCGCCTGCTCGGCCGCGAAGAGATCATCGGCGATCCCGCATCGGACGTCCCAGATCCCGTGCTCGACGAGCTGCTCGGCGAGTACGGCCGCCGCCTCGGCCTCGCCACCGTAGTAGCGCGCCGGCACCGTCACCCCGCACAACCCCGGCCGCAGAGGCGCGACCTGTGCGGAGAGCTCCTCGACGAGATCGAGAACCGGCTCGAAAGCCCGGGCATCGGCGGCGGGATCGTGGGCGCACAGGATGACATCGGGGCATCGCGCCTGGGCATCGCGCCGGCGCATCCCACGGCGCACCCCCTCCTGTCGTGCCGCGGCCGAGCAGGCGACGACGACCTGGCCGTCGATGACCGCCACCGGAGCATCGGCCGGGGTGTCCGGTCCGAGGTGGCTGACGACGGGCCAGTCCGGGCACCACAGCACCATCACCCGTGTCATCAGCCGACCCTGCGCAGCAGTGGTGGCTCATCGGCCACACGGACCTGGCCGTGGTCGTCCGGCAGCCAGAGCTCTCGCCGCCGCGAGGGACGGCCGGGATGCTGAACCTCGATCGTGGCCCGGCGGGCACGCAGATGCCCAGCACCTCGGTCGGTGCCCTCCCACTGGACATCGGTCAGCCGCAGATGGGCACGAGCCCGCGGCCATGCGGTGTCCCAGGCGATGACGATGCCCTGGTGCTCATGCAGCCGGGCGGTGATCCGCTGGGCATCGCGCGAGGCCATCGCGCGACCCGCCACCACCACCACGGGGACGACATCGATCAGCGCCGCGGTGACGGACAGCCAGTCGGCTCCCGGATCGGGCACCAGGACGGTGCGCTCCAGCGCCACGCCGAAGGCCTGTGCCGCCTGCATGCCGAAATCCGTGGCGCCGATGACCGCCGACCACTGCCCTTGCACCGACGGGCCGGCCATGAGCAACATCGCCAGCGATGCCGCTCCGACGGTATAGACCTGCCCCGGCTGCACCTCCAGGAGTCCCTCCAGCACCGGATGGACCCGCATCGAGGACACCTGAGGGCGGCCTTCGAGCTCGCGCATCTTGGCGCGGAGGTCGTCGATCAGAGCAGCCTGGGACACTCCTCAAGTATCAAACACACGTTCGAATGAGTCAATCCGGGGAGGCCCCTCGCGACCGATACTGGGAGCGGTGGGATAGGCACCTCTCGTCGCTGGGAGCGGTGGGATAGGCACCTCTCGTCGCCGTTGATAGGTGCGCAACTCACCGCTCGGAGCGGGCGGTGGCCTAGGCACCTCTCCATGCGGGCGGTCTCAATCGGTCGAAGCAACATCTTTGATGAGGAGTTGTTGTGAGGCATTCGGTGCAGACGCGTCGGCGGTTCTATGAGTTGGTGTGTTTAGAGGGTTATGGTCTGTCGTCTGCGGCGTTTGCGGTTGGGGCGGGGATGGGGTCTTCGACGAGGTGGTGGCGGCAGGCTTTCGGTATGGATATCGAGGTCAGCAAGGGTGTTCATGGGGGACCACGGATCGGTGTTGCGCGTGATGTCGATGTCAGTGATGGGCGGGTCCGGTCGCGGCGGG
>NZ_JAERWM010000008.1:0-12012 GCF_016918125.1 Aeromicrobium sp. YIM 150415
AACGCCCAGGACAGCCTGAACGCACGTCCCCGACCTACCCTTGACCTCGACACCCCAGCCACCCGGCTGAACAGGCTCCTCACCCAGGCAGCCTGACCACCCGTTGCTTCGACCACTAGAACCAGCCGCGCGAGAGAGGTGCGTAACTCACCGCCCACGTGAGCAGGGCGAGGTCAGCTGGCGAGGTCGATGGAACCACCGGGGATCGCATCGAGGAGCTTGCGGGTGTACTCCTCACGCGGATGGTCGAAGACCTGGATGACCGATGCCTGCTCGACGGCCTTGCCCTTCTGCATCACCACCACCTCATCGGCGATCTGGCGGACCACTGCGAGATCGTGGGTGATGAACAGGTAGCTGAGACCGAGCTCGGCCTGCAGGTCATTGAGCAGGTTGAGGATCTGGGCCTGTACCAGCACGTCGAGGGCCGAGACCGCCTCGTCGAGGATGATGACCTCGGGCTGCAGGGCAAGGGCACGCGCGATCGCGACTCGTTGCCGCTGTCCGCCGGACAACTCGTTGGGGAACCGCCGCATGACCGCCGAGGGCAGCGAGACCTTGTCCAGCAGATCGCGGATCGTCGCCTCCCGCTCCTTGCCGCTGCCGATCTCGTGCGTGCGCAGCGGCTCCTCGATGGATCGGTAGATCGAGTACATCGGATCCAGCGAGGCATAGGGGTTCTGGAACACCGGCTGCACACGACGCCGGAAGGCCAACTGCTCGGACTTGCCGCGCAGCGTCGAGATGTCAACACCGTCGAACTGGACCGTCCCGCTGGTGGGCTCGAGCAGATCGAGGACCATGCGCGCCACGGTCGACTTGCCGGAGCCGGACTCTCCCACGATCGCCGTGGTGGTGCCGCGTCGCAACGAGAACGAGACCTCGTCGACCGCGGTGAAGTCGACCGTGCGGCCCAGCCCACCGGCGGGCAGCTTGAAGACCTTGGTGAGCTCCTTGGCCTCGACGGCGATCCGCGTCGCCTCTCCCCCGAACTCGTCGCCCTCGTGCTCGGCCACGATCTCTCCCGCGGTCTTGACCGCGCTCTCGCGCACCTCCGCGCGCGTCTGCGCGGTGAGTCGCTGCGAGGCGAGCGACGGGGCCGAGGCGATGAGCCGCTGGGAGTAGGGGTGCTGCGGGTGCTGCAGGATCTCCAGCGCCGGACCCGACTCGACGACCTGCCCCTTGTACATCACCACCAGATGATCGGCGCGCTCGGCCGCGAGGCCGAGGTCGTGGGTGATGAGCAGAACGGCGACGCCCAGGTCATCGGTCAGCGAGTCCAGATGATCGAGGATCTGCTGCTGGACCGTGACATCGAGTGCCGAGGTGGGCTCATCGGCGATCAAGAGCTTGGGCCGTGCGGCCAGCCCCATCGCGATGAGCGCTCGCTGGCGCATGCCGCCGGAGTACTCGTGCGGGAACTGCCGGGCACGGGCCTGGGCGTCGGGGAGCCCGGCCTCCTCCAGCAGCTCCACGACTCGTTTGTCCGCGGCCTTGCCCTTGGCGATGTCGTTGGCTTCGAGCGCCTCCTTGATCTGCGTCCCGACCCGCACCAGCGGATTGAGATTCGACATCGGATCCTGCGGTACGAGACCGATCTGGCTGCCCCGGATGGCCTCCCGCTGACGACGCTTCAGATGCGTGATGTCGCGTCCGTCGAAACGGATCGTCCCGTCGGTGACATGGCCGGTGCCGGGCAGCAGATCGATGATCGCGTGCGCCGTGGTGGACTTGCCCGACCCGGACTCGCCGACGATCGCGACCGTCTGACCGGGATAGACCGTCAGGTTCGCGCCGCGGACCGCCGGGACGTCCCTCTTGCCCGATCGGAACGCCACGTGCAGATCGGTGATCTCCAACAGCGGCTCGGTGGTCCGCTCGATTCGCTCACTTCGCTCACTCATGACTTCTTCGCCTTCGGATCGAGGGCATCGCGCACAGCATCGCCGAGCAGCATGAAGCTCAGCACGGTGACCGCCAGTGCGCCGGCCGGGAAGAACAGCACGTGCAGGTTGCGGCCCGACCGGACCTCGGACTGCGCGGCTGCGATGTCATTGCCCCAGGAGACGACGCTCGCCGGGAGCCCGATGCCCAGGAAGGACAGCGTCGCCTCGGCCACGATGTAGACGCCGAGGGAGACGGTGGCCGTCACGATCACCGGGGCGAGGGCGTTCGGGATGACGTGCCGGCGCAGGTTGCTCCACTTGCTGGAGCCGATCGCGCGGGCGGCGTCGATGAACTCGAGGTTCTTGACCTCCAGCACGGCGCCGCGGGCGATACGCGTCATCTGGGGCCAGCCGAAGACCGCGAGCACCAGCACGACGGCGATGACACCACCCCAATAGCCGCGACCGGACCAGACATTGTTGAGCGCCGACAGCAGCACGATCGCGCCGAGGATGAGCGGGATGGCGAAGAAGACATCGGCGATGCGCGAGATGAGCATGTCGGTCCACTTGCCGTAGAAGCCGGCGAAGGCTCCCGTCAGCAGGCCGACGAAGGTGACGAAGAGCGTGGTCAGGATGCCGACGGTCACCGAGGCACGAGCACCGTGGATGACGCGCGAGTAGACGTCATAGCCCTGGGCGTCGAAGCCGAACGGATGCCCCGACTGCGGCCCCTCCTTGCTCCGGCTCAGATCGGCCGCACGGGGGTTGATGTCGGTGAAGAGCCCCGGGAAGAGGCACACGATGAGGATGAACAGCAACAGCACGGCCGAGATCCAGAAGATCCAGTTGCCCCGCAGCTGCTTCCACGCCTCCTTCCACTGGCCCTCCGGCGGTGCCGAGGTGTCGACCGTTCCGGTCTCCTCCAGCGGGGTCTCCGCGAGGGGCGCGACGAAGCGTTCCTGTCCAGGTCGGGCGATCTCAGGCATAGCGGATCCTCGGATCGAGTGCGGCGTACAGCAGGTCGACGAGCAGGCTCATGAGCACATAGACGAGCACCATGACGGTCACGACGGACACGACCGTCGGGCTCTCCCCGCGTTGGACGGCCTGATAGGCCAGGTTGCCGATACCCGGGACATTGAAGATGCCCTCGGTGACGATCGCACCGGCCATGAGTGTGCCCAGGTCCGCGCCGAGGAAGGTCACGACGGGGATCAGGGAGTTGCGCAGCACGTGCTTGCGATTGACGGTGCCCTCGGACAACCCCTTGGCGCGGGCCGTGCGGACATGGTCGGCGCTGAGGTTCTCGATCACCGAGGTGCGGGTGAGACGTAAGACATAGGCGAAGGAGACCAGGCCGAGGACGATCGCCGGAAGGATCAGTTTGCCGATGGAGGCGTCACCGCCGACGGTGGCGGGCGCCCAGTGGAGTTTGACGCCGAACACCAGCTGGAGCATGAAGCCGAGCACGAAGATCGGGACGGCGATGACCAGCAGCGAGACCACGAGCATGGTGGAGTCGAAGATCTTGCCGCGTCGCAGGCCCGCCCAGAAGCCGGCGATGATGCCGAGCACGGCCTCGATGATGAGGGCCATGAGCGCGAGCTTGACCGTGACCGGGAAGGTCCTGCCGATCAGGTCGGCTACCGGCTGACCGGAGTACGAGGTGCCCAGATCGCCGGTGAGCGCGCCGCCGAGGAACAGCAGCCACTGCACGAGGAAGGGCTTGTCGAGGTTGTACTGGGCCTCGAGATTGGCTCGAGCCGTCTCGGAGACGGGCTTTTCGCCGAACAGCGCGGTGATCGGGTCACCGGGCTGCAAGAAGACCATCGCATAGATGAGCAATGTGGCGCCGAGCACCACGGGGATCGCCTGGAGTAGGCGCTTTCCGACATACCACCACATCGGCACGGACCTCCTGATCGAGGGATCAATCTACTCCCCTACGGCGGATCGCACCGCAGGAGCGGGTGGAGCGCACACCGGTGGGGCGGTGCCCGTAGGCACCGCCCCACCTCGTGCGATCACTTCGTGACGTCGTGATACTCCGGCTTGTTCTGCCAGTTGAACTCCAGGTTGTTGACGCCCTGGGCGCCGACCGCGGAGATGTTCTGGTTCCACAGCGGGATGGCCGGAAGGTCCTGGAAGAGGATCTCCTGGGCCTGAGCGAGGAACTGTGCTCGCTCTTCCTCCGAGTCCGCCGCGGCGGACTGGCCGAGCAGGCCGTCGAAGTCGGCATTGCTGTAGTCGCCGTCGTTCGAGCCGGCACCCGTGCCGTACAGCGGCGCGAGGTAGTTGTAGACCGACGGGTAGTCGGGCTGCCAGCTGGTACGGAAGGCGGTGCCGATGCTGCGGTTGGTGACCAGCTCACGGAACTCGCCGAAGGTCGCGAAGGCCTTGGGCTCGGCCTCGATCTCCAGGTTGGTGCGGATCTGGTTGACGACCGCCTCGACCCACTCCTTGTTGCCGGGCCCGTCACCATTGTAGGACAGCTCGAAGGTGCCCTCGAAGGGAGCGATCTCCTCGGCCTGGGCCCACAGGTCCTTGGCCTGGTCGACGTCGTACTCGAGCACCTCGCTGCCCGGGATGTCCTCGGTGTAGCCGGGCATCAGCGGGGAGCTGAAGTCGGTCGCCGCGGAGTTCGCGCCGTCGAAGATCTTGTCGCCGATCTGCTCGCGGTCGATGGCCATCGACAGCGCCTGGCGACGCAGCTGGCCCTCCTCGTCCTCGCCGAAGTGCGCGAGCGAGGACGGGATGGTGAAGCTCATGAAGACCGAGCCGGGCTCGGTGATCGGCTGCACCTGGTCGTCATCCTCATAGGACGACAGCGCGCTCGGCGGCACCCGGTCGAGGATGTCGAGGTTGCCGGACTGGACGTCGGTGTAGGCGGCATCCGGATCGGTGTAGAACTTGAAGGTCACGCCCTCGTTCTGGGGTGTGCGGTTGCCGTCGTAGTCGCCGTTCGGGACGAGGGCGGCCTCGACATCGTGGTCCCAGCTCTCGAGCGTGTACGGACCGTTGCCGATCGGCGCCTCGCCGAAGGCCTCCATGTCGTCGAAGGCCGACTCCGGGAGCGGGAAGTACGCCGAGTAGCCGAGGCGCTTGGGGAACTCCGCCTCGGGGGCCTTCAGCGTCGCCGTGAAGGTGAGGTCATCGGTGACCTCGAGGCCGGAGATGGTGTCGCCGCCGGTGGAGACGCCTTCCTCGTCGGTGCCCTCGAAGGGGTTGAAGAAGTACGCGCCGAGCTGAGCGTTGTCCGGGTCCGCGCCGTAGTTCCATGCGTCGACGAAGGACTGCGCGGTGACGGGGCTGCCGTCGGAGAAGGTCCACCCGTCCTTGAGCGTGATGGTCCAGGTCTGGTTGTCGTCGGACTCGATGGACTCCGCGACCTCCATCTCGGTGTCACCCTCGGCGGTGTACGAGACGAGGCCGGCGAAGATCAGGTCGACGATGTTGCCGCCGCCGGTCTCGTTCGTGTTCGTGGGGACGAGCGGGTTCTGGGGCTCGGTGCTGAACGAGGTGATGACATTGTCGGAGCTGTCTCCGCCGCCATCACCACCGCAGGCAGCCAGGGTCAGGCTGCCGACGGCGACCAGCGCGATGCCCGCCAGGCGTGTCCGCCGAGTGAGTCGCATGGAATTCCTCCTGTACATGGGTACGCCAGATCAGGCGCATTCTCATTGCTATCACTCCGACCCGTTCGGAGGACAGAGTCGGAAAGCGACCTTAATCAAAGTGTCACCGAACCGATGAGCCATGACAAACCACCCGAACGGGCGATGGCATGACGACGGCCCCCGGCGATATGCCGGGGGCCGTCGTCACACGCGAGCCGTGTCAGCCCTTGCGCTTGGTGATCTCCTCGGTGGCCTGCGGGAGGACCTCCTTGAGGTCGCCCACGACACCGAAGTCGACGAGCTCGAAGATCGGCGCCTCGTCGTCCTTGTTGACCGCGACGATCGTCTTGGACGTCTGCATGCCGGCCCGGTGCTGGATCGCGCCGGAGATGCCGTTCGCCACGTACAGCTGCGGCGAGACCGTCTTGCCGGTCTGCCCCACCTGGAACGAGTGCGGGTACCAGCCGGAGTCGACCGCGGCGCGCGAGGCGCCGACGGCCGCACCGAGCGAGTCGGCGAAGGCCTCGACCTGCGAGAAGTCGCCACCGGTGCCACGACCGCCCGAGACGACGATGGCCGCCTCGGTGAGCTCGGGACGACCCGTGGACTCCTTGGGCTTGCTGGAGGTGATCTTGGCCGTCTTGGAGGCATCGGCGATCTCGACCGTCACGGACTCGACCGCTCCGCCGCCCGCCGCCTGCTCCGGCGCGGTGGAGTTCGGCTTGACCGCGATGACCGGGGCACCCTGGGTGACCTGGGCGGTCACCGTGAAGTTGCCGGCGAAGGCCGACTGGGTGGTGGTCACCTGGCCACCGTCAGCGGTCACGTCGACCGCGTCGGTGATCAGACCGGACTCGGTACGCAGCGCGACCCGCGCGGCGATCTCCTTGCCCTCCGTCGAGGAGGTCACGAGGATCGCGGCCGGGGACGTGTCCTTGGCCAGCTGCGTCAGCGCATCGGCCTTCGGCCCGACGAGGAACTCCTCGTACGCGGCATCGTCGAGCGTGTAGATCTTCTCCGCGCCGTACTCGGCGAGGACGCCGTTGTCGGCCGAGCCGAACACGACGGCCGAGGGCTCGCCGATGCGGCGAGCGATGGTCAGGAGCTCCAACGAGGGCTTCGCGACCTTGCCCTCGGGGGCATCGATCAGAACGAGAACTTCACTCATGATTCAGGCTCCTACTCACACGAACTTCTTGGAGGCGAGGAACTCGACGAGCTTGGCTCCGCCGTCTCCCTCGTCGGTGACGATCTCGCCGGCCGTGCGCGGCGGACGCGGCGTGAACGACTCGACCTTGGTCCAGGCGTTGTCCAGGCCGACCTCGCCGGCGTCGACGCCGATATCGGACAGCGTCCACTCCTCGACGGGCTTCTTCTTGGCCGCCATGATGCCCTTGAAGGACGGATAGCGGGCCTCACCGGTCTGATCGGTCACGCTGACGACGAGCTTGCCGGACGCCTCGATCTCCTGCGTGGCAGCATCGCCATCGCGGCGGATCTTGACGGTGTCACCCTCGACGGTGACCTCCGAAGCGAACGTGACGGCCGGGAGCCCGAGCCGCTCGGCGACAAGCGTCGGCACGACACCGAGGCCGCCGTCAGTGGAGGCCATACCGAAGAACACCATGTCGTACTCGAGCTTCTCGATCGCCTTGGCGAGCACCAGCGAGGTCGCGAAAGCATCAGAGCCCGCGATCGCGTCATCCTCGACATGGACACCGGCATCGGCACCCATCTGCAGCGCCTTGCGCACCGCATCGGAAGCATCGGCCGGGCCGACGGTCAACACCGTCACCTCACCCTCACCGGCCTCGACGACCTGCAAAGCCTGTTCCACGGCGTACTCGTCGAGCTCGGACAGCAGACCGTCGACGTTCTCACGATCAACGGTGTTATCGGCTTCGTCGAACGTGCGGTCGGCGGTCGCGTCCGGCACGTACTTCACAGCGACAACGATCTTGGTCACAAGGACCCTCCTGTGAAATCGGGGCGCGGACCCGGGGCGGGCCCACGGCAGTCTGACGACTGATTCGGGTATCACCTTAGCCTTGTGAAATATTCACGCGGTCAGGCGACCCTTGCTTTCAGCGATGTTACCCGCACGTTAACTCCGCGGCGAGCGGCTCGACAGTGGCGTGGGTCACCCTCGTGATCGGCGACGGGTGACGCGCCGGGTGAAGGACTGCACGGCGAAGCCGATCACGAGATACGCCAGGCCCGCGATGATCCAGGTGACCAGCAGGTCGACGGCCGCGGTGTCGTCACCGGTCCCGAAGGCGAGGGTGCGGCACACGGGCTCGAGGAGGTCGAACAGGCCCGCCGGCCTCTCGCCGAGCGCGAGCGTCAGCGCCCCGAGAGCCAGCAGGAGCGATGCGATGCTGCCGAGTGCGACGGCGACGGTTCCCAACGCGCGCAGCCCACGCACGCCCACCGAGCGCCGAGGGCTCGTCGGAGCGGGCACATCGGAGGCGGTGCCGGCGGACGCTACCACGGAGAGGTCGCGCGGGGCGATGTCGCGCGGGGCCGCGGGCAGCCCTTCGGTCATGCTGACCGTCTGATCCTCACCCACTTCTTCCGGCGACGCCTCGAGCGGGTGCTCGGACCCGCTACCCGGACCCGGGAGCTCGCCCGAGGGCTCCTCGGGATCGGCCGCGGAAGCAGCCCCGGCGATCTCGGCGGCGGTCAAGGGCTTGCGACGTTCTCGCTCCTCATGTTCCGCAGCCTCTCGCGCCTCACGCTCCGCCACCTCACGCACTTCCGCCTCACGCGCCTCACGCTCCGCGGCCTCGCGTGCTTCCACCTCACGCGCCTCACGCTCCGCGACCTCGCGCACTTCCGCCTCACGCGCTTCGCGCTCGACGGCTTCATGCTCCGCGGCGCGCTCCGACTCATCGGGTGTCGACTCCTCCGATTCGCGACGACGCAGCCCGGTCGGGGCCGAATCGTCCGCCTCGAAAGAGCCGATCTCGTACGCCGGGCCCTCATCCGCCTCGACAGCAGCACGACGACGCTTGCCCGAGGCCTCGGGCGACGGCTCGCCCGAGGCGGTGCGCTCCCGATACCGGCGCAGCGCCTCGTCCCGGCGACGGCGTCGCGCCTCGGCACGCAGCTGACGCGCGCGCTCCTTGTCGTCGGCGGCCATCGTCACCGCCCGGAGAAGGACGCCTGACCGGGCCCGTTGTCGATGAAGGAGGCCATGCCGGCCTTCTGGTCCTGCGTCGCGAACAGCCCGGTGAACCCGGCGCGCTCGATCTCCAACCCCGTCTGCAGGTCGACCTCGAGGCCACGGTCGATCACATCCTTGGCGACCCGGAGCGCCAGCGCGGGACCGCCCACGAACTGACGAGCCCAGGCGACGGCCTCGTCGTAGACCGCCTCGGCCGGATGGACCGCATCGACCAGGCCGATCCGCAACGCCTCGTCCGCGTCGACGAAGCGACCCGAGTAGATCAGCTCCTTGGCCGTCGCCGGTCCGACGAGCCGGGCGAGCCGCTGTGTGCCGCCGGCGCCGGGAATGATGCCCAGCAGGATCTCGGGCTGCCCGAGCTTGGCATTCGCCGCGCAGAACCTGACGTCCGCGGCGAGGGCGACCTCGCAGCCGCCGCCGAGGGCGAAACCGGTGATCGCGGCGACGGTCGGCTTGCCGATCGAGGCGACGGCCCGGGTGAACTCCTGCAACAGTTGACCGTGGGTCAGCATCTGCGCGTAGTCCATCGAGGCCATCTCTTTGATGTCCGCCCCCGCGGCGAAGACCCGATCGCCACCGTAGAGGACCACGGCCGCGACATCATCGCGCTCATCGGCCTCGCGCGCGGCAGCAAGGATCTCGCGTTGCATCTGCGCGTCCAGGGCATTCATCTTGGGCCGGTCCAGGCGCAGGGTGCCGATACCCTCTGCCACGTCGAGCCGTGCGAACTCTGCCACGTCACTACCTCCCTCTCGACGCCACCGCGCCATCTCGTGCAGTACCGAAGGCATCGTCGCATGATCGTGGCACCCAGGGTTGACAGGCACGTGACCCACATCGCAAAATCACATAAAGTCACATAAATGCACGCATATCCACACCTGCGGTAGAGAGAAGAAGACCATGACCGATCTCATCGTCCCCGAACTGGTCGGGCTCGACATCGATCTCGGCACGGACGCACGTGCCGTCATCCCCGCTCTCGCCCAGCGCGTGGCGGACGCGGGGCGCGCCGAGGCCGAGGGGCTCGCGCGCGATGCCCTGACCCGCGAAGGTCAGTCCGCGACCGGCCTGCCCGGAGGGATCGCGATCCCGCACTGCCGGTCCGCGGCGGTGTCGAAGGCCTCGCTCGCCTTCGCTCGGCTCTCACCCGCCGCCGATTTCGGCGCACCCGACGGCCCGGCCGATCTGGCCTTCCTCATCGCGGCACCCGCCGAGGGAGATGCCGATCACCTCGCCCTGCTCTCGGCCCTCGCCCGCGCGCTCGTGCGCCCCGACTTCACCGCCGCGCTGCGCGCCGCGACCACCCCTGAGGAGATCGTCGAGCTCGTCGACGAGGCCGTCGCCCCGGCCGCCCCCTCCCCTGCCCCCGAGGCAGCCGCCGAGGAGTCCGGGCAGCCCGACGAGGACACGGCAACGGAGGACGAGACCGTCTCGCTCGTCGCGGTCACCGCGTGCCCTACCGGGATCGCCCATACCTACATGGCCGCGGAGTCCCTCGAACGCGCCGCGGCCGAGGCCGGTGTCGAGCTGCACATCGAGCCCCAGGGCTCCTCCGGCGGCAAGCGCCTCGACCCGGCCGTGATCGACCGGGCCGGGGCGGTGATCTTCGCGACCGATGTCGGCGTCAAGGACAAGAGCCGGTTCGCCGGCAAGCCGGTCATCGAGAGCGGCGTGAAGCGAGGCATCGACGACGGTCCCGGCATGATCCGCGATGCGCTCGCGGCAGCCGCCGATCCGAACGCGCGTCGCGTCGCGGCGGGTGGATCCTCCTCGTCGTCCAGCTCGACCGCGGAGGGCACCTCCTTCGGCCTGCGACTGCGCCAATGGCTGCTCACCGGCGTCAGCTACATGATCCCGTTCGTCGCCGCGGGCGGCCTATTGATCGCGCTCGGCTTCCTGCTCGGCGGCTACGACATCGATGGCGAGGCGATCCTCGGCGACTACACCCTCTTCAACCCGCCGCCGGGCGCGGAGAACGCCGCCGTCTCGGTCGGCTGGCTCACCTATCTCGGTGCTGTGTTCTCCGTCGTCGGTGGCTACGCGATGATGTTCCTCGTCCCGGCGCTGGCCGGCTACATCGCCTACGCGATGGCCGATCGGCCCGGCATCGCCCCCGGCTTCGTCATGGGCTATCTGGCCACGCAGTCCGACACCGGCTTCCTCGGCGGCATCGTCGGAGGCCTGCTCGCCGGCGCGATCGCGATGTCCTTCAGTCGCCTACAGCCTCCCCGCTGGCTCGCGGGGCTTATGCCGGTCGTGATCATCCCGCTCGTCACCACGCTCGTCGCCGGACTGATCATGGTCATCGTGCTCGGCAAGCCGATCGCCTGGATCATGAACGGCCTGGAGGACTGGCTGACCGGCATGTCGGACGGATCGACCTTCATCCTGGGTGCGGTCCTCGGACTGATGATGGCCACCGATCTCGGCGGCCCGATCAACAAGTCGGCCTATCTCTTCGCGACCGCAGGCCTCGCCGAGGCCAATCTCGGAGACCCGGACTCGCCGCAGATGATGATCATGGCCGCGGTGATGATCGGCGGCATGACGCCGCCGCTCGCGCTCGCGCTCTCGACGTTGCTGCGCCCGCGGCTCTATACGCAGGAGGAGCGGGAGAACGGCAAGGCGGCCTGGCTGCTGGGAGCCGCCTTCATCTCCGAGGGCGCGATCCCGTTCGCCGCTGCCGATCCGCTGCGGGTCATCCCCTCGATGATGCTCGGCTCGGCCGCTGCGGGAGCGATCGCCATGAGCACCGGGGTGACGCTCGCGGCCCCGCACGGCGGTATCTTCGTGTTCTTCGCGGTCGGCAACGTGCTCTGGTTCTTCGTCGCCATCATCGTCGGTACTCTCGTGAGTGCCCTCGCGGTGACCCTGGCCAAGCAGATCGGTCGCAAGCCCACCGCGCCCATCGGGGCCTGAGGCCCCCCAGCAATCTCCCGAGAGGACCGAACATGCCCAGCAAGACCGTGACCGTCGGATCGTCCGTCGGCCTGCACGCCCGTCCCGCCGCCACGATCGCCCAGGCGGCCAGCGAAGCGGGTGTCCCCGTGACCCTCGCGACCGGCGGCGGAGACCCCGTCGACGCCGGCTCGGCCCTGCTCATCATGACGCTGGGCGCGAAGAAGGGCGACGAGGTCACCGTCGAGAGCGAGGACTCGGCCGTCGTCGACAAGATCGCCGGACTGGTCGAGGCCGACCTCGACGCCTGACCGGCCTCACCTTCGCCCTCCGGGCGCGGGGGGGGGGGGGGGGGGGGGGGGGGGGGGCCCCCGCGGGGGGGGGCCCCCCCCCCCCCCCCGGGGCGCGGGGGGGGGGG
>NZ_JAERWM010000009.1:0-5544 GCF_016918125.1 Aeromicrobium sp. YIM 150415
GCCCTCGACGCCGGCCCGGCCACCCCTCCCCCCTCCGGGCGCGACTTTTGCCGGGTTGTGGCCCTTCACACGCCGTTGTGAGGGCCACAACCCGGCAAAAGTCGTCAGAGGGGGTGCGAGGTGGGGCGGTAACGGCGGGTGAGGACTCCGGTGAGCCACTCGATCGGTCCACGGCCGACCCACCGAGCCCAGGCCCAGCCGGCGACGCCGACGCCGAGCACGATGATCAGGAAGCCGCCCCAGTCGTTCGTCGCCCGTATCGCATCGTCGCGGTTCAACCAGGCGATCACCGCGATCTGCAACACGTAGAGCGACAGCGCGACCGTCCCGACCTCCTCGATCGGGCGCAGAGCCCGTGCCCACCGCATCCGCACGGCCAGGCCGCACAGACCGAGAACCACTGCGACGAGCGAAGCGTCGTGCAGCAGATCGAGGGTCGAGCCGGAGACCGTGTCCGCACCGGGTCGCGTCCGCAGCGCCGTGACGACGAGCTGCGTCCCGGCTCCACCGATGAGGCTCACGGCAGACCACCACGGGTCGGGACGCCGCGCGTAACTGACCAGCAACGACCCGACCAGGAAGAACGGCAGCAGCGAGGTCACACGATAGTGCGGGTCGGCCACGAACCAGCGGACCAGCAGATCGCCCAGGGAAGGATCGTTGGCGATGTCCGCGTAGTAGCCGCCCGGCCAGTCGGCGGCGCGCTGCACCGCCGTGTTGAGCAGCGGCGAGAAGACGAAGAAGGCCAGCGCGATGACCGCGACGCTCCGCCGGCCGAGCAGCACCAATGGCGTGCCGATGATCAGGAGGCAGCCGAGCATCGCGAGCACGATCGCCACCCAGCTCCCCCACGTCTCCAGCCAGATGCCGAGCGCGATCAGTACCACACCACGCACCAGGTTGTGCACGAGCACGGATCGCGGTCGCGACGCGGACCGCTGGATCATCACACCCGCGGAGATCCCCATCACCAGCGCGAAGAGCGGCGAGGCGACGTCGTTGACGCGGCTCAGCAGCTCGTCGGCCCAGTCGGGCCGATCCGGCACCAGCACCTGGGCGTGCGCGACCAGCATCGCCACGATGGCCACGCCACGCGCCAGGTCCGGCAGCGGCCATCGAGAGCTCACGAGCTCGTACCGAGACGCTGGAGCGGATCGCCGGAGAGCCGGTACGTGAACCACTCGCGTTGGTGGACCGCGCCGAGGGACTCGTAGAAGGCGATCGACGGGGCATTCCAGTCGAGCACCTGCCAGACGAGCCGGGAGTAGCCGCGCTCGACGCAGACCTGTGCCAGCGTCGCCAGCAGCGCACCGCCGAGTCCCGCTCCCCGATGCTCGGGCGTGACGTAGAGGTCCTCGAGATAGATGCCGTGCACGCCGTCCCAGGTCGAGAAGTTGAGGAACCAGATCGCGGTTCCGACGACCTCACCCCCCACCTCCGCCACGTGCGCGAACACCGCCGGCGACTCACCGAACAGCCGCTCCCGGAGCTGCTCCTCAGTGAGCCGGCACTGCTCGGGGGCCTTCTCGTAGGCGGCCAGCTCGTGGACGAGCCGCACGAGTGCGGGAACGTCGTCGGGGCGCGCGACACGGATCTGGGGCTCGGCCATGACCCCGATTCCATCACATGGGCCGGGAGGTAGCGGGTCCCGACGCGGTAGCCTCGGCGATGTGACTGATGAGGCGCTGCGAGACGGGGAGCTGTCGCTCGAACCGACCTCGGGGTCCGCGGAGTTCCACGGCTTCGCGGTCCTCATCGACGAGGAGCGCGTGGGCACGGTGGCGTTGCGCCCGGACGGCCGGCGCGAGGGCTCCATCCGCTGGAACCTGGGAGACCATGGTTCCTTCGCCGCCAGCCGTGCGCTGCGGCTGGGCATCCAGCACGCGTTCACCGAGCTCGGCTGGGAACGCGTCTGGGCCCAGGTCGATGTCGACGACACCACCGACCTGCGCAGCGCGTCCCTCGCCGGCCTTCGTCGCGAGGGAGTCACCCGTCGCAGCGGGGCGCCGGATCGCGTGCTGGTCGGCCGGCTGATCGACGATCCCCCCGCGCTGAGTCGCGAGGGCTTCGTCTCGATCCTCAACGCAGGTCTGCCACGCAAGCGCGTCATCGCCCAGGGTCTGCTCCGCGATGAGCACGATCGGGTGCTGCTGTGCGAGCTGACCTACAAACGGGAGTGGGACCTGCCCGGCGGCGTGATCGAGGTCGGGGAGTCTCCCGGCACGGGACTCGTGCGCGAGCTGCACGAGGAGCTCGGCATCACGGTCGATCTCGGCGCGCTCGTGACGATGAACTGGCTGCCGCCGTGGCGTGAGTGGGACGACGCCTGCCTCTTCGTCTTCGACCTGGGGCGGATCGATGCCGCGACCGTCGAGGACATGGAACTGCAACGCACCGAGATCGCCGGGGTCCACTGGTGCGATCTCGAGGAGGCGCGGGCTCACGCCACGGGTGCCACCGTCGAGCTCCTGGAGGCACTCGAGGCCGGTGAGCTGCCCGCCTATCGCGAGGCTCCGCTCCAGCCCGAGTGACCTCGCGCGACCTCAGCGGGGGTCGAGCACGGCGCCGGCGATCCCCGCCAAGGTCTGCGACATCCCCTCCAGCATCAGCGCGTCGAAAGTCTCGCGACCGCCCATATAGGTCTCGGTGAGCTCCCGCGAGAAGGGCGAGATGCCCTCGGGCGCCTCGCGGCGCTGCACGAGGGTCGTCCCCTCCTCATGGGGCTCGAGCAGGAAAGACCAGATCACCCAGTTCTCCTCGATCCGGAAGGCGATCTCGCGGTCGACCTCGAAACGCACGATCTCGCCGTGGGTGATCCACTCCATCTCCCCGTGGCTGTTGCGATTGGTGAACCGGGTACCCGCCTCCACGCGCTCGAAGCCGGCGCGCAGGCGGGTGGAGACCACCTGGGGGCTCCACTCCGGCATCCTCCGGATATCGCTCACGACCGGCCACACCCGTCTCGGTGGCGCGGCGATCACCAGCTCTCGTTCGAGCAGTGTGGCGTCCATCGACATCTCCTTATGCGTCCGATCGGTCGTCTAGGGTTGACCGTAGGCCATCGCCAACTTGACGTCCACTCGGTCGTCTACCATGTGGGCATGCAGGAGAGCCCACACCGGGACGGCCGGCGAGCCCGCGGGGACCGCACCCGGCGTCTGGTCGCCCACGCCGCGTCTCAGAGCGCCACCGTGCGCGGCCTCGACGCGATCACCGTCGGCACGCTCGCGGCCTCGACCGGAGTGAGCAAGAGCGGCATCCTCACCGTGTTCGAGTCCCGCGAGGCGATCCAGCTCGCCGCCGTCGCCCATGCCCGCGAGCTCTACCGCGAGCACGTCATCGGCCCAGCCTGGCGACGACCACCCGGCCGCGAGAGGCTCCACGGATGGATCGAGGCGTGGCAGGACTACCTCCGCGCGAGAGTTTTCGCCGGCGGCTGCTTCGTGACCACCACCTCGGCCGAGTACGGCCATCGCGACGGCCCCGTCGCCGAGGCCGTGCGAGAGCTCAAGACCGAATGGCTGGAACTCCTGCGCGATGACCTGCGCATCGCGGGCTCGGCCGATGCCGAGACCGATGCCTTCAAGATCGACGCCTATCTCAGCGCCGCCGCGACCCGGCGCGAACTGCTCGGCGACGACCTCATCCTCGACCGGGCACGGGCACTGGCCGACGAGATCATCGACGTGGCCGGTTCCGCTCAGCCGGGCCCGCCCTCCTGCGAGGACGAGTCCACCACCCCGCCGGACGCTCCGAGAGTCCGCGGAAGCTCATCGGCCCCCTCGGGCGGGATGTAGACGACGAGCTGATGGGCGTACCGCAGCGATCCGGTGCCGACGACCCCGTCGGGCCAGAAAGCCCGTTGAGGTGAGTCCTCCGGCCAGGTCACCCGCAGACCTCCGTCCACCGTGAAGGTGTCCTGGCGCAACAACGTCCCGAACACCAGCGCGCCGCCGTCCTCGGTACGCAACGCGTAGACCTGCGGATCGGCCGACCACGCCTGCTCGAAGCTCACGCCTTCGAGCTGTTCATTGGCGCTCAGCGTGCGGGTCATCTGTTCGACGAAAGGGTCGTCGCGCCATGATGCCGCCGCCCCCTCGTCGTCATCGAGGCTCGCGGCGAGCGAGGCCAGCACCTCCTCGGGCGCCCCGGTCATGGCGGTGGCGTCATCGGCTGCCACCCGGCGGGCCGCATCGCCGACGGACCTCACACCGGGAAGGCGCGTCTTCTCGGTGATCTCGGCAGTCAGCGTCACGAGCCACGGTTCGCTCGCCGTACCGCGCTCGAAGACCTGGACCTGACGGCGTCCCGTGGCGTCGTCGGCCACCACCGCCGCGAACCACAGCGGATAGCGCGAGAAACGCGGCAGATAGGTCTCCTCGATCGTGAAGGGACCGTCGAAGGCGAACTCCTCGCGTTCGAGTTCCTCGGCGATCGAGAACATGCCGGTGTCGATGGCGAGCGCCGATCCCGTCTCGACCGTCGACAACGGCTGAGGGTCCAGCGCATCGGCGGCGGCACCGCGAACGGTCCGGTACTCGCGGACGACATCGTCGACCTCCTCGACCGGCAGCACGTGCTTGACGATCGGGGCCTCCGGGTCCCGTTCGCCGGGCAGAGCGCAGCCCGCGAGGAGCATCAGCGCCGCCAGGCACAGGGTCGCGGCCCTCATCGGCTCTCCCCCGGCGGCAGCTCGCTCTCCTCGACGATCTCCACCTCGCCGAGGGCCTCGACCTCCTCGGCCGAGATCTCGCGCTCGGATCCGTCCTCCTCGACGACGACGTAGACGACCTCCTGCTCGTCCTCGACCGGTCGCCGGCGCAGCAACAGGTGGACCAGGACCGCCACGGCACCCCCGGCCACGATCAGGCCGATCGAGCGGGCGAAGATGCCCTCGACCCCGTAGGCCGTCGACAGGGTGAGACCCCGCAGATTCGCGTCTCCCACCGACAGGACCGCCACCGAGACCGATTCATCGGGGAGCCTGGCCTGGAGCAGCGCGCCGCCCAGGCCTCCCTCGCCGGCGATCCACCAGTCCATGGCGGTAGGGGAAGCGGGCAGTGCGGGCCCGCCCTCGGCAGCTGAGGCCTCCATGCGCCAGGGCGGCTCGAAGGCGGTGACCTCCAGGCGTTCGGTGCCCTCGACATAGCTCATGACATCGACGCTGTTGCCGAGACCGACGAAGACGGGCTTGTCGCCCGGCACCTCGGCGAGGACCTCGATCTGGACGTCCTTCCACGCGATCACCCCCGGGCGGGTGACGACGGCGGACCCCTCGGTGTCGATCGGATGCGGGCCGGAGACGAAACGGCTGTCCGGGCCGAACACGACGATGCCGGCGACGCCGACGAGCAGCGCCACCACCCCGGCGCCTTGAAGCAGCCGCCACCCGATGATCCGCACGGCATGAACCGTAACCGACAGTGACGCCTTCGGCCGCACCACTCACCCGGCCTGGACCGAAATGTGCTCCCGATTCGTCAACCGGGACATCCCTGGGTCGACGCATAGGGAGCACAATTAGGTCCACGGCCGCGGGGGGCG